>CALLVC010000142.1 GCA_938010785.1 uncultured Saprospiraceae bacterium | reverse complement strand
CACCGCTATGGCGAGCCTGCCTGCCGGCAGAGGCAGGCATTTTCAACATAAGCCCGTATGGGTGAACCGCATAGCGGACGGGATGCTAGTAAAAAAGAGGAACTCATAAATGGCTAATTAATTATTTTACTTTGCCTTAGCCTAATTTTTGATATATCCATGTATTATAACAAATTACAATACTTATGAAGCATAGAATTTTACTACTATTTATTTTTTTCGTTCCTTTTTTAGCGAATGCACAAGACCATTCTGTTGCGCGACAGTGGAATGATGTATTATTAGAAGCCATTCGGAATGACTTTGCCAGACCTACCGTTCATGCCCGAAATTTATTTCATAGTTCTATGATGATGTATGATATTTGGGCAGCCTATGATGACCGAGCAGAGACCGTCTTTTTAGGAAAAACGATAGGCGAGTATACTTGTCCATATGATGGAGTGGCTAGAGATGGAAATGAAGCAACTGCGCGAGATGAGGCGATTAGTTATGCGATGCACGCGTTATTGACGCATCGGTTTAAAAATTCACCAGGGGCAGAGGAGTCGCTCAAACTAATAGAAGAATTATTTGAAGCGCAAGGACATGATAAATCCTTTGTTAGCACAGATTATTCTGCGGGTAATGCCGCAGCATTTGGAAATTATATTGCAGAAAATATCATTGCATTTGGACATCAAGATGGAGCAAATGAAGCATTCGATTATACCAATAATTATTATAGAAATTGGAATTTTCCTTTGGCGCCAGAATTGACAACCAATCCTTTTTTGTGGGACCCTAATCGATGGCAGCCATTGACCTTTGAGATTTTTATTGACCAAAGTGGAAATGAAATTCCTGGAGGTGCACCAGAATTCCTAAGTCCAGAGTGGGGTTTAGTCACGCCTTTTGCGATGACCGAATCGAACCTCAATATTTATGAAAAAGAAGGAAGTGATTGGTGGGTTTATTATGACCCAGGAAAACCACCACATATTGATACGCAAAATGGCGGAGAAGAATCCGACCAATATAAATGGGGTTTTTCTTTAGTTTCTTTGTGGTCTTCCCAATTGGACCCTAGAGATGGGGTCATGTGGGATATTTCTCCAGCCTCTATTGGAAATATTGACCTAGCAGATTTTCCAACAGATTTTGCGGACTATCCAGATTTTTATGATTCTTTTAATGGTGGAGACATCAGTAAAGGGCATTCGGTTAATCCTAAAACGGGACAACCTTACGAACCTCAAATAGTCCCAAGAGCAGATTATGCGAGAGTGTTAGCAGAATTTTGGGCAGATGGGCCAGATTCGGAAACACCTCCGGGGCACTGGTTTACCTTATTAAATTATGTCAACGACCATCCAGCATTTGAAAAAAGATATAAAGGAGAAGGGGAGATATTGGATGATTTGGAATGGGATGTAAAAGCCTATTTAACAATGGGCGGAGCAGTACACGATGCGGCAATTGCAGCATGGGGTATCAAGGGTTATTATGATTATCTGAGACCAATTTCAGCTATTAGATATATGGCAGAGCAAGGTCAATCAACGGACCCTAATTTGCCAAATTATAGTGCAGCAGGGATTCCGCTACAAGAAGGGTTTATCGAGCAAATTCAAGAAGGTGACCCTTTAGCAGGAGCCAATAATGAATTTGTAGGGCAAATCAAATTATATGCTTGGAAAGGACCTGATTATATTGACGAGGAATTGTTAGATTTTGCAGGAGTTGATTGGATTCCAGCTAATCAGTGGTGGCCTTATCAGCGCCCAACTTTTGTAACCCCTCCTTTTGCAGGATATATTTCAGGACACTCTACTTTTTCAAGAGCAGCAGCAGAGGTCATGACGCTATTGACAGGAGACGAGTTTTTTCCGGGAGGAATGGGAGAATTTTTAGCTAAAAAGAATGAATTTTTAGTTTTTGAAGAAGGGCCAAGCCAAGATATTGTTTTACAGTGGGCGACTTACCGAGATGCTTCGGACCAGACTAGTTTATCCAGAATTTGGGGAGGTATTCACCCACCAGCGGATGATATTCCAGGTCGAATTATTGGAGAAAAAATAGGGATTCAAGCATTTAATTATGCCGAGAAATACTTTAATAACCTTCCAACCAGTACCCAAAATACGATTGCGGCTGAACCAACAAAATTATATCCAAATCCAGTAAAAAATGGAGAATTAATAGTGGTAGAAGGAGCTTTTAATAATGCAGATGTCTTAGTAGAATTATTTGACTATACAGGAAAGTTAGTGGATGTAAAAACGATTGCTAGTTTTTCAAATAGATTGAATATCGGATTTTCTAAGATTGATTTAGCAAATGGGCTTTATCAGTTAAAAATTACAGGTACGGATATTAACCTTGGCTATAAAATACAAATTTATTAGGTTCATTGACAAATTTTGCAAAAGAGCTAAAGTAGCTTAGACCTCTGGTCTAAGCTACTTTTTGCAATAGTTGTCAAAGCGCCATTTATTAATCCCTCGTTCCTTAGTAGTAAGTCAAGTTGAAGATGATATGTTGAGGGTGTGAGTATTTTTTGGCTATTGTTCTAAAAAAATCATTGGATAGCACCGCTATGGAATTATTTTTATAGGACGATAGACGGAAAATAATCCAGCCTA
>CALLVC010000141.1 GCA_938010785.1 uncultured Saprospiraceae bacterium | reverse complement strand
TGGCTCTTTGACAATTTTTGCATTGTTCCCGTCGGACGACGAAGTCATCCGACGGGAACGACCGTCTCGTCGGATGGCTTCGCCGTCCGATGAGACTAATAAAGTATCTTTTGCAAAAATTGTCAAAGAACCATTAATTTTGATATTGAATTAACGATGAATTATAAATGGTGAACGATGAACGATGAACTGTAGAAAAAAGAGATTATATTTTTTTCAAATCAGTTATTTATAATACCTTTCCTATTTTACGAATTCATCGTTCATCATTTATAGTTCATCGTTAAAAAAACTATTTCCCAGCCATTAAATCTGCTTTCAAAGCATCCAAGGCTGCTCGATTATGTAATTTCCCATCTCGAACAACCGCATCAATTTTCAAGGTATTTCGAATATCCGTTAGCGGATTAGCCTCCAAAAGTAATAAATCTGCCAACATTCCTTCCTGTATAAGTCCTAATTCTTTGTCCATTTTAAAATATTCAGCAGGTTTAGTAGTGGCAGCTTCAATAGCTTCTAGCGGAGTCAAACCACCTTTTACCAAAAGTGCTAACTCTTCGTGTAGGCTATAACCTGGCGTAAGGAAAAAGATAGGACAATCCGTACCAGCCATAATATCGACATTAGCAGTCTTTAAATGACCAACCATTTCAAAAAACCAATTGGCATAAGCCGTAGTTGCCTTCGTGACAGGTGTTTCTGCAAATTTTACAGCATTGGTTTTCCAATTTGTTTTGACTGGCTCAGGTAATAAATCAAAGCTTTCTAACCAATCTGGTCGCACATTAAAACGTTCTGCACCAGCCATCATAATAGACATGGTGGGTACTTGCCAAGTTTCATTATCTGCCAAAACTTTTAATACTTTAGTTCTTTGAGCAGCATCTTGATTGGCAACCGCATGACTTCTTTGAGCCGTATGAATATTTCTACGTAGGGTACTACCAATTTCTGCTTGTCCATCAAACAACATCTTTTTTCGTTTAGCTAAAAGCTCTTCCCAATCAGCAGCACAAGCAAACTCCAAATTTCGCATATGTTCCATACTACTCATGCCAGCATTCGAAGCTTCGATAACATCCATACTCAAAGGAACATGACCAGTGATGGGGATACCAGCAGCTTTGCCTTTCGCCAAAATGGTTTTAAAAGCTTCTGGAGTTAGCATCTCGTAAGCCTTTAATAAATCGACTTTTGCGGCAAGCATCTCATCTGCATTTTTCTCAGCTTCTTCCACCGTTCCTGCGCCAATACCTAAGTGCGGATTATTGGGTGTACTGCCATCATACACCGTCGGTACACCATCTAAAAGCGGACCAGCAATCATTACTCTGGGGGTGTTTTGCGGGTCTTTGCGCGCCTTTTCTCTTTCTGGTAAAACGAGATGCAATTGCCCACCCGTATCTCTAACACTGGTGATACCATGCGCTAAAAATAGTTTGAACATGGCTGGAGTCAGCTCTTTAATAAACGATAGGTGCACGTGAGCGTCCCAAAGCCCAGGAATCAAATATTTGCCTTCGCCGTTTATAATAGTAGAATTGGTACTATTAAATTTGGTACCATTGGCTTTAAAAACTTGGTCTATACGATTCCCTTTTACTAAAACAGACATACCAGTTTGCAAACCATTTTTCGCATCAATAACATTGACATTTTGAATGACAATATCAGGACTAGCACGGGGAGTTAGCTGTTTAGAACTATTACAAGCAAATAGAAAAAGTAGGAAAAAAGTGCCTATAAATATTTTTTTCATAATTTTAAATTTTAACAAACTTAAAGATAGAAGTTTATTGTAAGTTATTGGTGATGTTGCATACAGGAAATACCCCCATAAGTCGTTACAGTATAAACCAAATTATATTTTGATTTTTTTTTGCCAAAAGAATTTTTTTTATAAAAATTTTGTTTTGAAAATTCAGACAAAATATTTAAATGCTACTAAAAAGAATGTGTAACATCAGTTTATTGTATTTTTAATACCCTAAAAGTGGTAATTTTTGTTGGTAATATAGCATTTTATCAATATGTTATGTAGTATTGTATATACGGATAAAGCACGCTTTCCTCCAAACTATCGCTAACGGAATAATCTCATTCAAATCTATTTCCATTTTAGCTTTTTACCCATTTTAATTTTTAGAGAAGAAAAACGCATTCGAGTAAATCCAGTTTCTACTTTTATTAGAATTTTACAACTGTAAGATATTCTATTACTGAAGTATGGGCTACTGCTATGATTCATAAATCTTTGACATTCAAATCGGCGTCTTTTTCAGTTAGCATCTGGCCACCCCATCCGTTTCACGGTTCAGGAGCTTACACTCCTTCATGCTGTGCGGTTTACCAACAGCGTTTGTTTATGTTATTTATTAGTTGAATCCCAATAACTATCGGGACGGCTATTAAAAAAGCATCCCATCCGTAAACGGTTCCCGTACGGGTTCATCTTGCTTAACAAAAAAATACACTCGATTGACTTGTCAATTACTTATAAATGATAGCACTCGAGTTGAAACAAACATTCATCTTTTAATCAAATCATCCAATTATGACAAAGTTAACTTGTCACTGGCAGAGTATTGCCCTGTTATTCGTTTATTTTTTATCAAACAATGTTATTACGTATGGACAGGATATTATACAATCGACTAGATTTCCTAAAGAGCAGGCGGTAAATTTCTTCATCAACAAGACTTTTTCTACCATAGGACAATCTTTCACAGCAACACAGACAGGCAAGATTACTTCCATTACTATAACTTTAGATGAAAAGTTTGGACCTAAAGATTTTAACAAACAAGTTGATTTGTGGTTAGGAGTAAATCCTGATTCGGGAGATATTCTAACTGGAACTCCACGTCAAGTTATTACCATACCAAATAATACAAAGGATGGAGTGATGACCCTTGTTTTAGATAAACCTTTTCGGGTAATAAAAGGGAAGGTGTATAGAATGCAGTTTGGACATACTTCAGCAACTAATTCCTTAAGCTATTTATTTAAAGGGTCTATGAAAAATCCATATCCAAATGGACAGGTCTATTTTCATAATGGCATGCCTCAACTAACACGCGATTTAGATTTTTCAGTAGCTATAAATTAGCATATGGATTACATGATGGTGATTGGTAAACTTATAGCTTCTGCTTCAAATATGCTTTCCATGCCAACAAATACTTTACTGCCAAAGACCGATGATATAAAGATTCGAGATGGCCTGTATTGTTGTGGTGATTTTCAGTTAAATGGTTCTATTAATACAGCGATGAAAGTAGAACTAGAAAGTGTATCAAAATCAAAAATCCATTTTTAAAGCACTTGAGTGTCAATGCTTTGTAAATTTGAGTTTGAGTTTGAGTTTGAGTTTGAATTTGAGTTTGACACTTGAATTTGACACTTGAATTTGAACTTTCTCATGGTCTACGCCAATCAAATCGTCTCATATAATTCCGTTAAAGGTTTACGAACCTTAGGGGAATGCTGCGTAAAATCCTCAGCGGACCGATAGCCAATAGGGCAAACTAATACCGCTGTCAATCCTTTCTCTTTTAAGCCCAACATTTCATCATATTTTTCAGGCTCAAAACCTTCCATCGGACAAGCGTCAATCTCCAATTCTCCACAAATGGCTAAAAGATTGCCCAGTGCTATATAGATTTGTTTAGCATTCCAATCAATCAATTCTTCTGGTGATTTTTCTAAGATTTTACTTTTCATAAAATCACTATAACCTTCTAGATTTTTTGGTGGAATATTTTGGATAGTGGCTTTTCTTTCTACGTAGGTGTCTATCATATCCGAAGTGATTTCGGTGTAGGCACAAAAGACCAAAACATCAGAAGCATCAACGACCTGTGTTTGTCCCCAGGAGGCAGCTTGCATTTGTTGTCTTAGCGTCTTATTGGTAATATTCAATACTTTGTAAGGTTGCAAACCATAGGAGGTCGCAGTCAATTGAATAGCTTCCAAAATGACTTGCATATCTTCAGCAGCAATTGACTTCTTTGTATCAAACTTCTTCGTTGCATATCGCCATTTAAGGCTTTGAATTAAGGACATATGTATGTGGTTATATTGAGCGATTAATCGCTAATTTTTTTAGCTTTTTTGAGTAATTTTTGTTCTTCGAGGTAAAGAAATTGTTGGGCAATTTCTACTTGGCGATTAATGTTTTTGATGGCTTTTATTTGATAAATTAAACTTCTTTTTTTACCATCAGTGATTTTATTGAAAATCGCTTTGATTTTTTCATCTTGTTCTAATAAGACGAACAAAACCTCAGGTATTTCCACGCCCAATGGATTGGGGTCTTCTCTAATTTCAACATCCACCTTTTTTCCCACTTCAATGCCTAAGGTTTTCAAGTGTTTATTTGCTGAGCCACTAGTTTCCCAATCGTTTGAGTTAAATGAATTACAGGCATTTTAAACTATTTTTCTAAGAGATAAATAGTGAAATGACTATTTTGTTCACTAATTTTAAAGCGGAACTTGTTAAGAAATAGCAACTATAATAGAAACCGCATAAAAAAGTAATTTTGAAAAGATGGCTAGATGGCTTTATTTTTTGATTTAAATTAGATTGACTGAAAAGGTTTAGCAAAAGTAAAAGCATCTTGGGTTGACCCATTTTGCGCTAATAATTCCAATTTTTCAGCAGCTTCTGCTAAAGTAGGAATATGCCCCTCATTGACCCACCACATCACATAATGCGGAGTACCTAAATGTTGAAACCACTTTTTTCGACTGCGCACAAAATAACTATGGGCCGTATTGTAGGTAAAGTCTTTTAAGGTCTCTATATTTTTCCAAACAGACATATTGATAATGACCATATTGTTCCAAGGAGTAGCTTCATTGGGTTCACCGACCAATCGCCAAATGAATCCTGGACTTTCTTCTGCTAATTTATTGATAGGGTCAAGGAAGTCCACGAATTCTTTCATGATGGGGTCTTCCTTTACCGCTTTCATATGGGCAATATTAATTTGAGCTAAGTATTTTTTAGGCATAATTATTCTTCTTAGTAATTCTCTTCCTTCGGAAGAATAGCATATTCTTTCAATTCTTCCATAGTCACTACACTCAAAGCCTTTTCATGCGTAGCCTGTAGAATTACAGGAGGTGCAACACCTGCCAACATCGCCTCTCGCCAACGACTTACACACAAACACCATTGGTCACCAGGCTTTAACCCAGGAAAATTATACATTGGAAGCGGTGTACTCAAGTCATTGCCTTTAGCTTTGGTATAGGTTAAAAAAGCCTCAGTCATTCGGGCGCAAACGACATGTGTGCCGTAATCAGTTGGCCCAGTTTGGCAGAATCCATCTCGATAAAAGCCAGTCATTGGGTCAAAGCAACAAGATTTTAATTCAGTACCTAAGACATTTTTAGCAGTAGCCATAGTAGTCGTTTTTGATTCATTATCTAGTAGGCAATTTTTTTCAGTTTGCGCAACTAAATCGGTGAGAAAGAAGCTGAATAAAATAAGAACATAATATTTCATAAATGCCAAACAGGGAGTATAGATATTTGTTTAGGTAGTTGCGCTAAAA
>CALLVC010000140.1 GCA_938010785.1 uncultured Saprospiraceae bacterium | reverse complement strand
TCTATGTCACAATAAGCTAAAATTATTTTTCATCTACGCTAATCTTCAAAAAATAACCCTGAATAATTACGTTTTAAAATCAGAAAATCAACTAATAAGGGAACCTAATTTTTAGTATATAAAATTTCCGTACTACATCCTGCTTGTCACAAAAAAAAATTATTGGTGCGGTATCCACTCTGCCCTTCGCTTATCTTTGAATTGTCTTTTATCGTCGGGGGGTAGATAAAAGATATTAGGGGGCAAGCTTCGGTTTGTTCCCTTTTTTTATTTTCTGGAAGTTATTTTAATCTACAACCATAGAATTCTATGATTTACAACTTCAAATACTTCAATATATCATCATACAAGCCTGCCTCATTGGCAAACAAAGCATAATTCTTCGCTGCTTGAAACCATTCTTTTGTCGTTGGTCGATGCTTTTTAGCCGCATTCACGAGGTCATCTGTTTCGATAGGCATGGGCATACCTTTGCGCATGGATTCTTCCAGTTTAGATTCAATGGCAATATCTATCACCGCTTCTAAATCTGCTCCAGAAAAATCCGTTGTTCTTTTCATTAATTTGTCAAAACGGATTTCTTTGACAGGTTTGTCTTTGAGTTTGATGTTTAAAATTGCAGCTCTGGCAGTATCGTCTGGTGGTGGGACAAAAATAATTCGGTCAAAACGACCTGGGCGTCTAAAGGCGGAATCCAAATGCCAAGGGGCATTGGTAGCTGCTAAGATTAAAACGCCTTCATTATCATATTCGACTCCGTCTAATTCTGATAGAAATTGATTGATGACATGGCGACCAGAAAAATTTCGCATATCTGTTCGACTGGCACCTAAGGCATCTACTTCATCAAAAAATAGGACGCAGGGCTTCATTTGACGCGCCTTTTGAAAAATAGCGTGTAAGTTTCTTTCGCTATTTCCAATATACATATCCAAAATATCGTTGATGCCAACGGATAAAAAATTAGCATTTACTTCCCCTGCGGTGGCTCGAGCTAAATGCGTTTTTCCACACCCAGGAGGGCCATACATCAAAATACCACCACCTATCTTTTTGCCATAGGCTTTATAAATTTCGGGATGTTCTAAAGGAGCGATGATTTTCATCCGAATCTCTTCCTTTAGTTTATCCATTCCACCTACATCATTAAAGGTGATTTTAGGTCGCTCAATATCTATACTATTGGCTTCGTCGTCATCTTGACCAGAAAAGGCAGCATTGCCCAACACTAATTTTTCAGGTTCAGGTGAATTATTTTGCTGTAGTTTTAAATTGATATCTGATTCTAAAAAATTATCTTTTAACTCGGGATTAATAATTAAGGCTTTTTCATAAGCATCTTTTGCATCTCCTACCTGCTTGGCTTGTAATAATAATTTGGCATAAATGAACCAAGCATTTCCAGAAGCTGAACTATTTGAAACGACTTCTTCTATGACCACCAAACCTAGCGAGGTCTTATTTAATTCATGATAAACCGTCGCCAACCAGATTTTAAGGGATGTTTCATTCGGAGCCAAGCGCAAAGCTTCTTTTATTTCAATCGCTGCTTCCTCATAGCGTTCCGCTTTAGTTAGCGCATTGATATACAACTTTCTTAAAGGCACATTATTTGGAGTTGCCTTTATCGCATCTCTTAAACTGTCTAATTCATTAAATTCCATGAAATGGTCATTGTTTAGTTAATGGTATAGAAGTACCAACACATATATTTGTAAATGTATTGTAAAAAGGAAAGCTTTAAAAGGATGATAGGTAGGAAAAAAAAGGAATTAACTTTTTATAAATTATTTACAAAAAACAAACTTCCATAAAAAAGAAAAAACCCCTGTAAGTAACAGGGGTTTCTAACCCAAACAAATAAACACAAAAACTACTTTTTAATACTACAAGTATAGGGCATTTATACGAATCATCCTAAGGATTGATTAAAAAAATGTGACATTCAAAACAACAACATTACAACCAATACCCCTTTTAAACAAAGAATTTATGTCAATTTTACGTTACACTGATTTTTAATTTTTTTTCAAAAAAAAGACCTCATTTCTTTAATGATAATTATAGACATTACTTTTTTTGTGCCCGAATCAATTGAATAGTAAAACCTTACTAAAAAAAATGAACTCTACGCTTCTACCTTGTTTTAGTATTCGCTGTATAAAAAATTCTCTTTTATTAATATTTAACCTATTTCTTCTTGCTAAAAACCAGTAGTCCAAATTTATCCATTATTCTAAAGAATTTAGATACACCGAATCCGCCTGAATACTTTGTCCGGCAAGTTCTGTCCTGCACACAAGTGTACCTTGCCTACCTATAGTACCCTTAGGCACTAGCTATTCTTAATTGGTATAATTGGGTGCATCACCTGGCTCTTCGGCATATCTCTTCCGAAAAATTTAAAATAAACACTAATATATTTAATTTAAATACAAATAAACCAGCTCCAAAATGGTTTAATCACACTAATATTCTTTATTTTGTCCTTTTTTAGAACCACAAATAATGACGTAAATAACAACTTTTCATTATGAAAATCACCTACTACGGACAGTCCTGTTTTGCTATTGAAACTAAGGGAAAAACCATTTTAACGGACCCTTTTATTTCTCCTAATGAATTGGCCAAAGATATAGATGTAGATAGTATCCACGCGGATTATATTGCCGTCTCTCATGGTCACCAAGACCATATTGCTGATTTGGAGTCGATTGCTATTAGAACTGGTGCTAAAATAATTACGTCCTTTGAAATTCATAATTGGGCAAATAACAAAGGGATGCAAAATACACACCCAATGAGTACAGGCGGAAAGTGGACTTTTGACTTTGGTACGATTATGTGTGTTAATGCGGTGCACGGCTCTAGTTTCCCCGATGGTTCCTATGCTGGCCCTGCTATGGGTTTTGTGATTTGGAATGAAGAAGGATGTGTCTATTTTGCTGGGGATACTGCACTAACCATGGATATGAAATTAATTCCTATGTTGTGTCCAAAAGTAGATGTGGCACTATTGCCAATAGGCGATAATTTCACTATGGATGTTCAACAAGCTATCATCGCTAGTGACTTTATTCAATGTGATAGAATCATCGGTTGTCACTACGATACCTTCGGATTTATAAAAATAGA
>CALLVC010000139.1 GCA_938010785.1 uncultured Saprospiraceae bacterium | reverse complement strand
AAGATGAGTTTAAAGTAATCTTTGATGAAAATTTACGCTCATAACGACTATTAATCTAATCCACCAACAAATTCCAAAATCTTCTCATTCAACAACTCCGTCTGTTCACACGAAATCCAATGGCCACATTCCTCAAATAATTCAACGCCTCTTAGGTCTTCTACTACAGTTGGTAACCGCTTAATAGCTTTTCTGACCATATAATTTATAGGGTCATTTTTACCCGCAATAAAGTAGGTGGGTTGCGTTATTTTTTTGCCTGCCAAATGTGGCGTTCGTTCCCAATAAATATCTAAACAGCGATACCAATTAAGGATACCTCGAAAACCTGCATGTTCATATCGACTGACATAATAAGCTAAATCTTCCGCCTTTAACCATTTTGGCAATTTTGTAGGTCGAATCGTGGTGTCTAAATAATTTTCAGCAGATATTGGATTATCATTCGCCACATATTGGGCAGCGATTTCACTTCCTTCTGCACCTAAGGAAAAATAAATACGCAATAAGGAGTCATAAATATCTGCATCTAATTCCTTTTCTGCTACGCCAGATTCTTGAAAATAAAGGATATAAAAGAATTTATCGCCAAACACTTTTCTCATGTGCGGAATAGGTTGAGCCAATGCTCGCCCTCCATAAGGAATAGATAAAGCGATGACTGCTTTTACTTTTTCTGGGTAAAGCAAGCAAATTTGCCAAGTCAAGGATGCCCCTAAATCATGCCCTACGATAATGGCTTGTTCGTGTCCTAATGCAGCTATCAGTCCCACTATATCTTTTGCCATTTCATCTTGGCTATAGCGCGCTATTTCCATTGGGGCATCGGTGGCTCCACAACCGAGCATATCGGGTGCAACGGCATAATAACCTGCGGCTGCCATAACCGTTAATTGATGCCGCCATGAATACCAAGAATCTGGGAAACCGTGGAGAAATAGGATTAGGGGAGCGGTTTTATCGCCTGCTGTTTTGATGAAGTAGCGGACGCCATTGGTTTTTAGATAACGTTCTTGTAATTGGCTTTTTTTCACAGCTAATAATTTTTATTTCTCCTCTTTTTTCCAAACTAATGACTTTGTAAAAAATCCTGTAGAAACAGTTGTCTAAGCTACGTTTGATAGCTAACTTCTCAACTTAGTAGTCCAGCCAAACGCTGTTGAATTATTTCCGTAGCCTCTTTCATAATACGGTCAATTAATTCTTTGCAACTCGGAATATCATGAATTAATCCAACGACCATTCCACAAGACCAAGCCCCCGAATCCATGTCCCCATTTTGCATAACCTTTGGGTACACACCAGCAACTTCTTCAATGATATCTTCAAATTTGATAGATTTGCCTAACTGCTTTTCTTTTTCCAATAAGCGTTCTACTGCTGGATTATTTAATACTCGTTCCGTGTTTCTCAAAGGACGCATAATCAAACGGGTATCCAATTCCGTTGCATTTAAAATGGCTTGTTTGACATTTTGATGAATCGGTGCTTCTTTGGTTGCCATAAAACGAGTACCCATATTGATTCCTTCTGCGTCCATCGCCAAGGAGGCGACCAAAGACCGAGCATCCGCCATTCCACCTGAAGCTAAAAAGGGAATCTCCAATTCTTCTGCGGCACGAGGCAATAAAATCATATTTGGAATATCATCCTCTCCAGGGTGTCCGCCACATTCAAAACCATCTACTGAAACGGCATCGCAACCAATGTCTTGTGCTTTCAACGCATGTCTAACGGAAGTACATTTGTGAATCACCTTAATCCCCGCATCTTTTAAATAGGGCAAGACCGATTGAGGATTGCGCCCCGCCGTTTCTACTACCGTTACTCCTCCCTCAATTATTGCTTTAACATATCTGGGGTAATCAGGTGGATTCAAGGTCGGCAAAAAAGTAAGGTTGACGGCAAAGGGTTTATCCGTCATATCCTTACACCTAGCAATTTCGTTTGCCAAATCCGCAGGCGTTTTTTGGGTCAAGCCTGTGATAGTGCCTAGTCCGCCAGCGTTGGAAACAGCGGCTGCTAGTTCTGCTAAACCTACATAATGCATCCCACCTTGCATGATAGGATGTTCGATATTAAAGAGTTCTGTGATTCTGGTTTTCATAATATTTAAGTTCAAGTTCAAGCGTCAAGTTCAAGTATCAACACCAAGTTTTTGAAATTGTACTTGATACTTGAACTTGTGCTTTTAAATTTCTACTGGTCCATGAAACCCACTTCCAGTTTTAAAAAACAAACCCGAGCTGGGTTCGGAATTTCTAGGATTAAATCTTCAGTTAGGGTAATTGTCCGAATAGACCATCCTGCTGGCAATACCCGTTCTTTCGGTGTATTTTTTCCAAACATTCCTTTTAGTCCATACACATTGGGTACATAGTCCTTGCCATCTTCCCTAGTTAAAACTTCTATCGTACGACCAGCACTAAACAATACTTTATGATATTTATAAACTGGTAAAACCAAGACATCCTTAAAGCCCGATTCTGGTTTGCCAGGTTTACCGACTTTTGAAAAAATGTACTTCCCTACTTGCATGGTTTCCAATGGACCGTCCTGTGTAGCATCTGGCGACCGTAGAACTAAATTTATTACAAAAAGTATTTGATGGGCTTGGAATACTGTATCGATTTTTTTGAAGTTAAAGAAATCATTTGGGATAAAACAATGAGGGATTGCTTATGATGGTTTACTAGAAATTAATTATCTCTTGATGGTGTAAAATGATAGTATCATAAATCCGTCAAATCCCTACTCCACTATCTCCACCTCCACACTTCCCAATCCTTCGCCCTTAAACATTACCTTATCGCCAGCTTTTAAAAACTTCGCAACATCTACTTCATTAGAAGTAAGATTAGCTAATTTATCAAAACGTCCCATCCCTACGATTCCTGCCAATCGAACCAACCATCTTGGAGCAGACATCATCACACCTCCTGGCGTACCCGTTAACACCA
>CALLVC010000138.1 GCA_938010785.1 uncultured Saprospiraceae bacterium | reverse complement strand
AACGTTTTGGATAACTGGCTGACTAAATCCGACTGAAGATGGAAGTGCTACTCCTACCAAAACGTCTTCAACGTCTTTGTTGTAGAATTCACCAGATAAAGTAAACTTATCATCCCAAAGTCCCATATCAAATCCGATATTGAGGGTTTTAGCTGTTTCCCATTTTAAGTCTTCCAACGCTAGAGACGTTTGCGCATATCCGTTGACTATTTGGTCATTTACGGAGGTACTAGAAGTCAAATTAAATACTGACTGAAAAGCATAATCAGGAATATTTTGAGAACCTAACTCACCGTATCCCGCTCTAAGTTTTAAGGAATTAATCGCACCACCATTACTCCAGAATGGTTCATTACTTACTTTCCATCCAAAAGAGGCAGATGGGAAATATCCTACTCGGAAATCCCTTGCAAACTTTGAAGACTCGTCTCTTCTAATAGTCGCTGTAAACAAATATTTGTCATCGAAAGCATAGTTAACTCGGCCAAAGGCAGAACGTAAGGTACTGACATTCTTAAACCCTAATAAATTTTGTACATTACTTGGTCCAACGGCACCAATCACTCGTATATCATTGTTGGGTAAGCCTTGTACATAGACTCCATTAGAAGTTGTGGTAATTTTTTGTTGTGTCAATCCAACTACAACATCTAATCTGCTGTTTCCAAGGTCTTTACCATAACTTAAAGTAGGCTCCACTAAAGTCAAAAAGTTCTCTGTGTCTACATTAGTTAAATCATTCTGGTCATTGATATTATCATTAGCATCTGAAGTACTCATGAAAAAAGTAGGACGGAAAACATTTACATTGATATTTCTCTTATCTACACCAAAGTTGATTTTTGCTGTTAAGCCGTCAACTATTTCATAGGAGAAATTTAAATTTCCTAAAAACGCTGTGGTATTTGTAAAATTGTCTTCCAGTTCTGCTAATCCATATTCATTCCATCCTGCAAAATTGTGAATATCAAAACTTGGCGCTTCGAATCCACCATCATTTTCAGGTACGTTCTGTCTTAAAATTGGTGGAGGGGAAGAACCATTTACACCAAACCAAGGATTTGCTTCAAATTCAGATTGAACGGCTGTGAAGGATTGTTGGACCTTAAATCTTCCTAGTGTAAAATCACTATTGGCTCGGAAATTATACCGTTCAAAACCAGAAGAATGAAGAATTCCATCTTGATTAAAATAATTTCCAGAAAGGAAGTAGCTAGAATTCTTGCCCCCTCCAGAAAGAGAAATACCGTAGTCATGAATCGCACCAGAGTTTAGTGCTAAATCTTGCCAATCAGTGTTCTCATTAATGTTAGGAAAAGTAAATCCTGTTCCATCATTCGCTTCTCTTTGATTTCGGTAGTCAATAAACTCACTTCCGTTTAAGAAGTCTAACATTTTGCTTGGAGCTTCGATTCCAGTTCGTAAATCAAAAGATACCTTTGGTTCACCAGATTTACCTCTTTTTGTGGACACAATTACAACACCATTCGCTGCACGTGAACCGTAAATAGCTGCTGCGGAAGCATCTTTTAACACCTCCATTCGCTCAATATCCTTTGGATTTACCAAATTCATATTATCCGCAAAAGTTCCATCAATCACGTAAAGTGGAAAAGAATTGGTCAAAGAACTTACCCCTCTAACAAAAACATTTGCATCACCACCTGGTTGACCTCCATTGTTCTCCACTTGGACACCAGCAATCTTTCCTTGCAAGGCAGAAGTAGGATTACCTGTGACAATAGCTGCTATCTCTGCTCCATCTAAAGAGGCGACTGAACCTGTTAAATCACTTTTCTTTTGAACACCATAACCAATTACTACCACCTCATCTAACAATTCTGTATCTGTAGACATCGTTAGGTTGATAACAGTCTGACCTCCAACTTGGACTTCTTGCTCAGCAAATCCAGTATAACTGAAAACTAAGGTCGCATCTGAAGGTGCTGCTAAATCATAATTTCCATCAAAATCAGTGATTGTACCATTAGAAGTACCTTTGACTAGAATATTTACACCTATGAGGGGTTCTCCATTGGTGTCTGTTACATTTCCACTTACTTGAGCCATTAAGGAAGTTGAAAATAGTAACATTAGGGCAGGCATGAGGCTACATACCCTAGCGAGAAAGCTCCTACTACCACAAATATGCAGCAGCATTTGAGAGTTTACTAGTTTCATTGTAAATTTAAGTTTTAATTACGTTACATGATAACAGTCGTCGTTTTGCAGAACGGCGGCTGTTTTTTATTCTGAGTAGTCAGAAATTCGGCTAACTTTTTAGAATAGAAGTTGCAGAATTTCTGATTATTCAACTAAAGAGAATTCCTTCTTGTCAGCTTTGTTGGTATCGTTTTATTTACAGGCCTTCTATCCAAAACAAATTGAGCGGCCTGTTGTGCCATAAGTCTAAAATCAGTCGAAAAAGTGGTAATTCCTCCACAAATAATCTCTTTTACAGGTCCGTCATTATTTGAAAACACCCCAATATCTTTACCGATTAACCAGCCATTTAATTGACAATCTTTCAAAATTTTCCACAAATCTCCATCTCCAATTGTAAAATAGATGGTTCCTTTTTTAAGGTTTCCAGAGATATAAGAAGCCTCTATTCTTCCATTTATATTTTCATTTTTAATAAATTTTTTAAATGCTTTTAAAACTTCCTTAGGATAATCTGAATTAGTTTTATAGAATAAAATGATTTCATCAAATTGCAATATTTGAGTTTTTAATTCTTCCAATGCCTTATATGTGGCTATTTCAAATTCTTGAGTTATATTAGAATATTTGGTACCTACATCCTCGAATCTATCAACTAGTAATAGCTGATTTGGAGAAAAATCCATCAATAATTTTTTTGTTTTTTCATGAGGAATTGGTGCTATCACATACATTCCATATTGTCCTTTGATATTGCCTAAAATTGTTTCAAATAAATCAATATTACTATGGTGAAAAAATACATCAACATGAATATGCTCACCTAAAGTGTCTCGAAATGCATTATAAAAAACCTCTTGAAAAGGATGAAACGCATACATTAATAATGCAACTTTTGCCACTTGGATTGTATCTTCATTTACCACGAAATATCCTAATCTATCTCTTGATTCTATTAGCCCTTTACTCTTTAAATTTTTGTAAGCTTTAGCAACTGTTTTCGGGGCGAAATTTATTTTTTCGGCCATATTCTTTACAGAAGGTAACCGACTTCCTTGAATTAATATTTTTTCATCAATTGCGTTTATCACTCCATTAATTAATTGTTCATTTTTAGATAACAAAGGCATCTCTTCTAATTCTCTAACTTTGTCAAAAACTGTCATCCTCTTTTTTTATTAAAAACACATTAAAATTAAATGTCATTTGGTGTACTACTCTGAACTATTCTGTACTACTCTGTACTACTTTTTTGAATTTTATGTAAAGGTAGGAAATCATATGAGAATTCATAATATAATTCGGAAAAAAAAGCATATAGCCTTTTTTAATCTCCTTTTTTACAATAAAATGTCTTTTAAACTATATTTTTAGAATATTTCTAATCGAAAAAATTGTTTTTTGTATAAGTTTTATATTTCCTCCATAAATCGAATACATTTAATTTTATTTGAATTAATTTTAGGCTAATTAATTAAAGAACATTAACAAACCAGAAAAAATCTTCAAACAGATGATTTAATAAAACTTGTTAGTGAACACATAAAAGAAATATGAGAAAACTATTAAAATTTCTAGGCCTATTTATACTAAGTCTAATCCTACTTTTAGGCGGCTATATCCTAGCTGGAATTGGTCTTGGAAGAATGGGCGTTGCTGCCGAAAAAAACACCAAAGAAGAAGTTACAATTTATCTTTTAACCAATGGGGTTCATACCGATTTAGTCCTTCCTGTAAAAACACCCCTAATTGATTGGAGTCAACATTTAAAATTTGAAAATACCAAAAGTAAGCAGACAGACTATAATTACGTGGCAATAGGTTGGGGCGACAAAGGCTTTTATCTCGATACGCCAACTTGGGCAGAACTAAAATTCAGTACCGCTTTTAAAGCAGCTACTGGGCTAAGCACGGCTGCCATACATGCTACCTATTATCGGACGATGACGGAAGGAGAAGATTGTGTGAAAGTAAATATTTCCAATGACCAATATAAAAAGTTGATTGATTATATTCAGAAAGATTTTATCAAAAAAGAGAATGGGGAGTTAACCCTTATCGAGACGGATGCAGTCTACGGTGATTCAGATGCTTTTTATGATGCAACCGGAAGTTATAGCCTTTTTCATACTTGCAATAGTTGGACGAATAATGCCTTAAAAGCTGCAGGAATGAAAGCTAGTGTTTGGACTCCTTTTGATAAAGGAATCTTTCATCAATATAAAGCTGCCTCTATAGCTAAAGGTTCTATGTATGGTTGGTAATTGCTTGAAAATATTTGTTAAGCAAAACGATTTAACCTTTAAATTCAGCTTTTAAAAGACAAAAAATAACGAATCAGCCAACTATTCTTATAGTTTATAGTCTTTATTAATAAATTTGATAGAGAATAAATTAAATTGTTCTAGTAAAATCTATTACCTATTTGAGGATTAGATGGATAACTTTCTAAACTAAATTTCGTTAGATTTATTATAGTTATTAATAAAGCCTTCTCTAAATAAGTCAAATATTTAAACTCACAAAAATGAATCGCCTTTTAAAATTTTCTTTCTTATTCGTTTTAGGATGTCT
>CALLVC010000137.1 GCA_938010785.1 uncultured Saprospiraceae bacterium | reverse complement strand
ATGAATGATGAATGATAAATGGTGAATGATAAATTCGATAAATTGCTTGATTTATCGTTTTACACAATGATTATGTAGTAGCAGATAAATGAGCTAAGATATTACCAGATATTAAAAATAATAAAGTGATAAATGATAATTTAAATTTATGCTTCATTGATATCTATTTATACACTTTGGCTTCTGTAGATACTAGCTAGTTTTTACCACATAATCACATAGTTAATTCACATAGTAGTCATAGGTTTTTAGACTCCAAACTATGTGAACTACTGTGTAAATACTATGTGACTATGTGATAAAAAATATTGTCTTAAACCACGTCGCAGACCAAAATCACCAAGTTGCAAACAACTTCCTTTAACGCACCTATTAGAATTGCAAAAATCCAATCCTGCTACAACTTTGTTTAATCACTAATTATTCCGATTTATCACTTCCTGTTTCTCCACATTCGCCTCCACTTCTGCACGCTCATACCAAACAGGACGTAATTGCTTCTGCGCAAATAAGTCCAACTGGTCACCGATATGAGGATTGCCTTTTTGTGTAGCATTTCCATAAGTTAACAATGCTTTTGCTTTGGGTCTATCGCCAAATTCAATGATTGCCACGTAGGTATCTCCTGCGACTGCCCGACTTTTTAAACTTCCTGCTGTACCTGGCTTTCCCATTGGTTGATAGTACATCGTTCTAAACTGACCCAACCAACCGAAACCACCATTACCAGCAATTTCTTTTTTGCCAAAACTTACTTTATTGACGGCACCCCAAGGCACATTTAATTTGCCATAGCCCATTTTGATTTCTTGAGCTGCGACATCTAAAGCTTTTAAGGCAGCGGCTTTATCTTTCAAGCCATCGGGTGTGTTGACAGGATTGTCAAAAGACCAAGGAGTCGCAAAAAATGCATCACTATCAAAATTGCCCCCCGTCATCTTCATATGCCAATTGGCAAATAATAAGGCAGCTTCTGAATCGGCTTCGCTTCGACCGTCCCAATTCTTCAAAAGGGTAAAAGCTTCTTTTTGTAAATTATTAGCTTCTGGCGTTTCTAAAGCTAATAAATCATCTAAAAGCCTATCGGCCATTTCCATTTTGGTATCGTGCTTATATTGCTCAAATTCTTCAAAAGAAATTTTGTCATCTGCTAACATAATATTGGCTGCTCGTTGTGGTCGAAAACCCATTTCTACGGGCGCCATATAGGCTGGATAATCTTTGGGGTCTAATTCTGTCGGTACTGTACAAGTATACGGTGGGTCATTAGCATTTTGTAACCAGCCTGACTTTGGATTTAGTAATTTTGGTAAATCTTCGTAGGAATGATATGAATCCCAAATATATTTAGAATCATCTCCCGGCACAATACCTGACCAAAAATCCCAATCTCCTTCTGGTCTCACTGGCGTATACCCCGCAAAATGGTAAAAAATATTACCTGCTTTGTCCGCATACATCACATTGAACATCGGTAAATCATTCTGTGCCAATGCCGTTTGGAATTCTTCTAAAGAGGTGGCTTCTCCCATTTTTTTCCATTGGTCCAGCATATTTCCAGGGTTATCCAACCGAGCAATACGAAGGGCAATTGCTTCTTTTTCGCCCATTTTGACAATTGGTCCATGCTCAGAATTTTTGACTATTAATTTTTCTGTACGGATATTTCCATCTGTTTGTAAAACGGGAATATTATAGAGATTTAATTTGAAATTTTCTTTTTTACCATCTAATAAATAACCATCTCCATCTAATTTTAACCGATATAAATCTGCTGCGTCTAAGGTGTTTACGGTGTGACTCCAGCCTAAATGTTCATTAAAGGCAATACTAATGGTAGGAGAACCAACCAAAGTAGAACCATAAAGATTAGTATCGTCCGTTATGGTATGTGCTTCATAAAATAGCCACAAGTCATCATATCGAAGATGTGGATTGGCTAATAAAAGTGCATTGCCAGACGTAGAACGCTTTGGACTGACTGCCCAAGTGTTGGAACCAATTTGTTCCCCTTGCGCTTTGCCCATTTCACGGTTACCGATAAACTCAATAAATAAATTCCTTAGGGAATGCGCATTGACATCGGCAGGGGTGATAGGTAAGGCTCCTCGGAGGTTTTCGACAATATGATTAGGGTGCGCTGCTGCATAGGCATTAATCCCTGCTACAAATGCTTCCATCACCATGGTTTCTTCTTCGGTCAATAATGCTAGTGCCTTTTTACCTCTGGCAGGTATGTCAAAAGTGTATAGGTTTTTGGTTAGTGCTAAGGCACTTTCTCCAAAATATTTAGGTCCTTCTCCTCTTGCTTCTATATATAATTTCATCAATAAATCTCCATGACTGTGCATTTGTGCCCAGCCCATGCCGTAGTATAAATCTTGCTCATTGGTCGCATAAATATGGGGAACGCCCCAAGTGTCCCATAGAATTTCGGAGGTTTCGATTTTAGTAGAAACGACTTCTTCTGTTGGAACTTCCATGACCTTGGTTGGTGTTGAAGTTTCTTGTACCACCGCAGGTACAGCACATGCGGCGAAAAATAATAGTAGAGTAAGGAGAACGGTTAGGTTTTTCATTGAATTTGATTTTAATTTTTATAACATACAGTCTAAATTAGGCACTGTTAGGTCTAAAGGTAATAAATCCTTTTACCATCGAATAGATAATATTTTAAAATCTGAATTTTCCTGCTCCCCAAAATTAGAATTGAAGAGAAAATACTGTAATTTACCTTTTAGATTTATTTGCTTAAATACTAGTGTTTTGTAAACAAAGTTTAAGCTGGTAATTGACCACAAAAAACACTTCGGAATTTTCAATCAAAACTTTGTTCCCATAGCACTAGTGCGTGGTAAACAAAGTTTAAGCTAGTCATTGACCACAAAAACCACGAAGTGGTTAAACAACAATAACCCCGTATGCAAATGCGGGGGCAATGACCAATATGCACAAATATTACAACGCTGAAGGCGTTGAACATGGATAAAATAGACAAATTGAAGTTCAACTCCTCCAGAGTTGGGAGATAGGGGAGAATTACCATCATTGCCCCTGCATTTCCTGCCTGCCGGCAGGACATACAGGGCTATTCAAGTTCAACCACTTTGTGGTTGTGGCATATCGTTTATTCAGCTCACCCCGAATTTCATTCGGGGTTATTGTTGTTTAACCACTTCGTGGTTTTTGTAGTCAATTCCTAGCTTAAATTTTGTTTACATAGCACTAATACACTTCCTCCTAAAACCAAGTAAAAGATTTCGAATTATGAGAAAAACACAATCTAGTCTTATCTGCCTTTTTGCCATTTTATTGTATAGTTGTCCTTTCCCTTCTAGTGATACTTCGTCTGATGACAAAACAAAAATGACGGATGTAGAAACGCCCAAAGCACCTGTTGCTGTAACGTTGCCTCCATTTGAAATGGAACTGCCTGCTGGTTACAAAATGCTTAGGGAGACAATGGGAGACTTGGACGGAGATGGGCAAGCAGAGAAGGTTTTTGTGCTTAATACTGGAAATATTGGCGAGATGGGAGAAGAACGAATTCTCTTAATTTTTAAAGTCATGCAAGGCGATTGGAAATTATTGCACCAAGCAAAAGGGGCGGTTTTGCCGAGCGAACATGGCGGTGTTTTTGGCGACCCTTTTCAAAGTCTAAAAATTGAGGATGGGGTGCTGGTCCTAAAGCATTTTGGCGGAAGCCGAGAAAAATGGGCGTATACCCATCGGTTTGGTTACCAAAATAAACAATGGAAATTAATTAGTGAGAATATTGTCAATGAAGCGGCCTGTGAATGGAAAGAAATTTTTGATTATAATTTATTGACAGGCAAGGTCAAACATCAATATGCGAAGCAGGTTTGTGAAGGTGGGGACAAGGCCAAAGTTTCAGGAAAAGTGCTGACTACTGAATTTATTAGTGAAACGAACCCAAAACCTGTTTTGAATGGTTTTTATCCAGGGAAATTATATGCAGTTAATCCCGAAACAGGTAATTGTGTACCAGAAAGTAGTTGCTATGATTATAATCAAACTCGGACGAAAAAGACCAATTTACGAGACTTAGTTGGGACCTATACTTTAGGTGGACACGACCAATCTTGGGTGGTGATAGTCTTACCCAAAGGCAATCAATTAGAGGTTAGTTATTATAGTATTGATGGAATGATTCCACCTGAAATTAACGAAATTTCTAGTTTCTATGAACCTTATATCCTAGAAAAATTTGATGTAAATACAACTGATTGGACGATTGATACGGATATTGGTATGGCAGGATATTCGATTTCTGGCGAGGAAGAAACTTTGACTTTCTTTAATATAGAAAGCCATATTGATAATCAATTGGTGTTGACGAAAGTGAAGGATTGATTATAGATGCTGGATGCTAGTAGCTAGCATCCAGCATCTAGTATTACACCTCCCATCCTTTCCGATAGGTCCGACCGACAAATTGATTCGCTTCTTCTAAGTTGGTAATTCTCGTGTTTTCTCCATCCCAAAGTAATTTTTTACGCGCAAAGAATTCCATTTGCCCCTTGCTATTCTCTTTGCGCAACATATAACTTCTAATAGCTAGATTGCCCATTAGAACTGTTTCCGTCATTGGTCCAGCATAGTCGAAAGAAGAGGTTAAAGCTTTATGTTCGGTACTGTTAAATCCTGCTTTGCAAGCATCCACCCATTTGCGTTGGTGTCCATATTCTGGTTCTGCCATTTTTTCTACCTCAGGACCAAATTCTGTTTGACCATTGTTCAGATACAGCTTTGGCATCAGCGGAGAACTATCGTTGATATTGGTAGAAATAATTCCTTTTGAGCCAATGATTAAGACGCCGTTTTGACTGTTTTTGCCACCAATATCCTTGTTGGCAGGAATGATATCTGGATGGGCTGGCCGAATACCGCCATCACTCCAAGTCATTTCTATCGGTGACTTTGTTTTTTTAGTTTTGGCAAATTTTAAGGTGATAAAAGAGGAGGGCGGACAACCTTCTGGATGATAATCTGCATTCCACATTTTGGTATAAACTGACCCAATACTACATTCTGCGGAAAGCGGATATTTTAGCCCTAAAGTTCTAAATGGAATGTCAATTAAATGGCACCCCACATCGCCCAAAGCGCCTGTACCATAATCCCACCAACCTCGCCAGTTGAATGGATGTAAATTAGGGGTAAAGTCTCTATTGGGGGCAGGACCTAGCCATAAATCCCAGTATAAATCTTTTGGCCTTTTACTTTTATCGGCTTGTTGCATGGCAAAACCTTGCGGCCAAACGGGGCGATTGGTCCAAACTTGTACCTTTGATATTTTGCCAATTCTCTTCTTATCTATCCAGCCTTGTACCATCTTAAGCAATGGATTGGAACCGCCTTGATTTCCCATTTGGGTAACAATTTTCTTTTCCCTAGCCATTTCCGTTAAGATTCTGGCTTCGCGAATATTATGAGTCATGGGCTTTTGTACATAGACGTGGATACCTCTTTCCATTGCGTATTTAGCCGCGGGCCCATGCACATGGTCGGGGGTAGAGATGGTCACAGCATCTATGTCCTTTTCTTTATCCAACATCTCTCGATAATCTTTGTATAATGCAGCATTTGGAAAGTTTTCTATGGACCGCTTCGCAGACCCTGAAAAATCTACATCACATAAGGCCACTACATTTTCTCTGCCGTTGACCGAAGCATTTTTAATGTCACTAGACCCTTTCCCGCCTGCGCCTATGGCTGCTAAGTTCAAGCGGTCACTTGGCGGTGTATAGCCTACCCCTCCTAATACATGACGAGGAATGATAAAAAGGGAGGAAGCTACTGCTGCGTTTTTGAGGAAGGAACGACGAGCGATAGTTGATTTATTAGTTGATGATTTTTTCATGATGTTTTGTTTAAAATAGAGGATAAATTGGTAGCACAAACTTTAGTTTGTTCGGGATACAGATCTTCAGACCTGATTTTATATCTATTTTGCTAACCTAAAGGTCAGCGTCCCGAACAAGCTAAAGCTTGTGCTACCAGTTTTATTTTTAATTAATTTATGGATTCCCCACACTCCCCATCAAAAATTTCACCCCCTTCGCTTGCATCATCTCATTTAATTTAGGAATGGTGGAATCCATCACTTTTTTCAAATCCGCTAATTCATTATCTATTTGTGCCGAGACTTCTTTTTTGTATTCGTAGTCTTGGTCTGTTGGTCTAAAATCTCCGCCACCTGCATGCGTTGCTAAATAAGCTAAGCGGTTATTCAGTTTGATACCAAAATTAAGTGGGTCTTGACGTGCTTCGTTTCTGGTTTCATGAATATTATTTTCAATGACTGTCATCTCCTCATCAAAAGTTTTGATGGCCGCTCGAATGTCATCATAGTAAGCTTTGTCTCCTAACTTTTCTTTTAAATAAGTCAAATCTTTGCGTAAGCTACGAATATCAATGACCGCTTGATTGGCAGCTGATAATTTGTCTCTGATGCCGATTAAATAATCAAATTGTGCTTGTAAATCTTCGACTGTACTTTCAATTCTAGGGTCAATTTTTATTTCAAAATCTTGTTCTATTGCTTCGTCGTCAACGGTCATTCGGACTTTATAATTACCGGGCACCGCCACAGGCCCTTTGGTATTAGAAGAGTATAACACCAAACCGTCAAAGGAAACGGCATCTGGATAGCGCATATCCCAAACAAAACGATTCGTTCCTTTTTTAGGAGAAAATTTAAACTTCTTGTCTTTTGCGTTCGACGTATAGGCTTTGATGACTTTGCCATTTTCTTCTAAGATTTCTAATTTAACGACGCTCTCTTTTGCAGGCTTTTCTTTGAAATAATAATGGATTATCGCTCCGTTTGGTCGATTTTCACCTACTAATAATTTATTCGGACGCCCCCAACCTGATTGCCGCATTCTATAACTTGGCATTGGTTGGAATACATGGTAGGCTTTTTTCGCGATAGTTTCATCTAATTGATGCAATGGCGTGACATCATCAATAATCCAAAAACTTCGACCTTTGGTTGCTACAATTAAATTATCATGCTTTAGCTTTAAATCGGTGATGGAAACTAAAGGTAGATTCAACTGGAATGGCTTCCAATTCGCCCCATCATCAAAGGAGATATACATCCCAAATTCTGTTCCCGCATACAATAATCCTTCTTTGTTGGGGTCTGCCCGAACGACTCTGGTAAAATGTAAATCATCGATGCCATTCGTGATTTTTTTCCATGTTTTTCCGTAGTCAGTTGTCTTGTATAAATAAGGTCGGTAATCGCCAGATTTATAACTAGTTCCAGCCAAATAAGCGCCGCCTTTGATGCTTGGATGTGGGTCGATAGAATTCCACATTATCCATTTTGGTGCATTGCTTGGTGTTACATTTTTCCAATTCTCGCAATTATCGGTTGTCAAGTGAATTAAACCATCATCCGAACCTGTCCACATTACGCCTTTTTCGTGTGGACTTTCCATCACTGCAAATATATTGGCGTAAAATTCCACCCCTGTATTGTCTTGCGTAATTGGACCACCAGAAGATTTTAAAGTAGCAGGGTCATTTCTAGTTAAATCTGGACTAACCAACTCATAAGATTGCCCTTCATTAGTGGTCAAGTGTACATGATTGGAAAAGACGTATAATTTTTCTGGCTCATGTTGAGAAAACATCACAGGTGTATTCCAATTGAACCGATATTTCATCACTTCTACACCTGAACCTGCTGGATTTAAAGGCCAGACATTGATAGACCGACGTTGTTTTGTTCGGTGGTTATAACGGTACATATATCCTTTATAAGTTCCTCCATAAACGATGTCGTCATCACTAGCATCAATCGCATGCGAAGCACTTTCTCCACCACCTGTCACTTCCCAATCGTCTTCTGTAATGCCTCGCCCATCTGACCGATGCGAAATTCGCACAGAGGTATTATCCTGTTGCGCGCCATAAATTCGATAGGGAAAATGGTCATCCGTTGCGATTCTATAAAATTGAGCAGTTGGTTGATTGTAATAGGTGGTCCAGTTATTTCCTGCGTCATTGGAGACTTGTGCGCCACCATCATCGGCGATAATCATTCGTTGATTATTATTGGGGTCTATCCAAAGGTCGTGGTGGTCACCGTGTGGCGCATTTTTAAGCGTCCAAGTTTTTCCACCATCTTTAGAGACACCGTAAGAGACATTCATCACATACACTTTGTCTTCGTCTTGCGAATCCGCGTAGATACGGGTATAATACCAAGCACGAGAACGCAAAGCTCTGTTTCTACTTACCTTCATCCAAGTTTTGCCGCCATCGTCTGAGCGATACACACCGCCTTCTTTTGCTTCTATCAATGCATAAACTCGGTTTGGATTTACAGGAGAAACAGTTACGCCAATAATGCCTCGAGTGCCTTTAGGCATCCCTGCGTTTTCGGATAATTTTGTCCAAGTTGCTCCAGAATCGGTACTTTTCCAAAGGTCAGACCCTTCGCCGCCACTCGAAAAACTATAAGGAGTCCGACGAACATTCCAAGTACTAGCATAAATCACTCTTGGATTGCCCGGTTCTAAAATTAAATCAACGGCACCTGCATCTTTATTGGCAAACAAAATCTTCTTCCAAGTTTTTCCACCGTCCATTGTTTTGTAGATGCCTCGTTCGTCGGAACTCTTCCATAAATCGCCCATTGCGCCCACATAAACGATATCTGGATTGGTCGGATGAATTCTAATTCGACCAATATGTCGAGTATCTTTTAAGCCGATAAATTGCCATGTTTTTCCTGCATCTACGGATTTCCAAACCCCAAAACCAGAGGTGACATTTCCTCTCACGGTCTTTTCGCCTTGTCCTACGTAAATCACATTTGGGTCTGATTCTGAGACGGCGACCGAGCCAATCGACCCACCAAAATAGCCGTCGCTGATGTTTTTCCAGGTGGCTCCTGCATCCTCCGTCTTCCAAACCCCACCACCAACGGAACCAAAATAATATAAATTGGGCTTACCCGAAACGCCTGTTGCCGTACAAGACCGCCCACCTCTAAATGGTCCAACCAAGCGATATTTTAAACCGCTGTAGAGACTTTCGTCAAAAGTTGAAGTGGCTTGAGTTTGACTTTTATTTTTTTGTGCATTGAGACTAGCGCAGCCTGTAAATAAGAATAAGCTTAAAAAAAGAAATAGGGTAGTGTTGGTAATACTTTTCATACTGCTCATTGAATTTGATTAGGAAAGCAGTAAATGTAGGAAAAAAAGAGGAAAATTAATACTGGATACAAAGGGTTTTGAAAATGAATAGGTATTTAATTTGTGATGTTACAACAAATAAATGCTGTAACAACACAATTGTTATTCTG
>CALLVC010000136.1 GCA_938010785.1 uncultured Saprospiraceae bacterium | reverse complement strand
AAATGTGCCGTCAATTTGTTAAATTGTGGTTTTATTCTTAGTTCCATAAAATAACAAAAAAATAAGCAATATGTTAGAAAAATGGCTGGCTAGAAGTGCTTATCGAAGTGGACAAATGAAGGATATTGCTAAGCAATTAAAGCTTTCTTATGAACGGAATGATGAATTTGGCTTAATTAATTTTTTGAAAGATTTTAAATTATTTAGCCGAGGAAGACAAAAAAAAATCACTAATATTATCGGTAAAAAGAGCGAAATGTTTGAAGTAGATTATCGAATATTTGATTATGAATACCTGATTAAGACAGGCAAACATGCTAAAAGCTTTCGGCAAACGGTCTTTTTTGTCCAGTCTAAAAATTTGGGATTACCTCAATTTTTCATGGAACCAGAACGCCTTTTTAGAAAAATAGGAAAGTATTTAGGATTAGAGGACATAGATTTTGTAGAATATCCTGAGTTTTCTGACCAATATTGGTTAGAAGGAGAAGATGAGGGGCAAATTAGAAATGCCATGTCAGATGAAGTACTCCACTTTTTTACCATAGAAAAAGATTGGACGATAGAAGGAGTGAATTATTTTATGATTATCTACAAAAAAGAAAAAATTATCCCAACTACAGACTTGATGGAATTTTTTCAAAAAGGAAAGGAGTTAGTTGACATTTTTTCTAAACCAATATGACAAACATATTTAGAAGCAAAGCGTTTTAATAAATTACTAGAACTCCAAGTGCTGGAAGTTGTAGGTCTAAACAATATTTTCGATAAGAATAAAACAATACCATGAGTGCAAGTGCTGTAATGCCCTATTTTATAAAACCTTCCGTCAATTTATCTACTGTCGATAAAAAAGCTGCCTACGAGCAGGCGATGTTGGAAATTGATGCAACTTTAAATGGAGAAGCAAATGCGATTTTAAAAATGGTTACGATTAACTGCCTTTTAAAAACGCATTTGAGCTATTATTACTGGGTTGGATTTTATTTAGTATCTGGTGAACGAAAACTTTCCGTTGGTCCTTATCAAGGGACGATGGGCTGTCTACATATTGATTTTTCTAAAGGGGTTTGTGGTAGAGCGGCTCGGGAAGAAAAAACTCAGATTGTGCCTGATTGTCATGCTTTAGAACAAGGTTCGGCACATATCGCCTGCGACCCTAATTCCCAATCAGAAATAGTATTACCTGTCTTTAATCAAGAACAAAAACTAATAGGTGTTTTTGATGTAGATAGTTCTTTGAAGAACTCTTTTGATGAGGTGGATAAGGAGTATTTGGAGCGAATACTTGGGAAGCATTTTGGGGGAGTCATTAGTCAATAAGTCATTGGTCATTGGTGAGCGAATATCCACCAATGACCAAAGACTAATAAACCAATGACTAATTTTAGTTACTTTCTGCTGGCTCAGGATTCATCACAATTTTAATGAAATTTTCATCATTATAATATTGCTTAATCGTCTCTTGAATTTCCGCAGGAGTAATGGATTCTACGATAGATTGGTAGCTTTCTAAACTGAAATTATCGAAAGTATTCCATCCATCCATATACACGCCTTGCACATTGCCCATCCACCAACGATTTTCTTTTAAATCCTTTGTGCGACTTTGAACTCTAGTTTCTTTAACCTTGTTCAAATCACTTTCTTGAACGCCTTCCTTGCGAATCGTTTCAATATCATTTAAACCTGTTTTAATCAACTCTTCCACTTTTTCTGGTTCGCTATTAAAAGAGATATTGATAGAATACTGTTCCTTTGGAAAACGAGAAACGTTCCCATTAACACCTACACCATAAACACCACCTTTATCCTCTCGCATAGATTCTCGCATCTTGATGCGCAATAAATCGGCTGCCATATAAAATTTATAGACTTCTTTCGGTGTCCATTTATTATATTTTCCATGAAAGGTCATATCAATCTGAGATTTTGGTGCAGCACCTCTGACTAAGTCTTTTTTGATAACCCCATCTATCATGTTGATATTCAAGTCTTTCCAGTTTTCTTGACGTCCTATATTTGGTAAGTTTCCTAAATATTTGGCAGTCATTTCTTTCATGGCTTCTACCTCGAAATTTCCTACAAAGAAGAAGGTGAAATCACTAGCATCTGCAAACCGGTCTTTATAGACTTCCATCACTTTTTCCAAATTGATTTTGTCTAACATCTCTTCCGTTGGGAAACCCATTCTTGGGTGGTCACCATACTTAATTTTAGAAGATTCGTTAAAAAACCAATATTGAGGATTGGAAAATAGATTTTTATAAATAGACTTTTGTTTATTAATATAAGACTTCACAACATCCTCATTCGCTCGTGGTGCATTGAAATATAAATAGGTTAATTGCATCATCGTTTCTAAATCATCTGGAGAACAACCACCATTCATATATTCGTACATCGAACCAATATTTGGGCTAACACTAACTTTCTTACCTGCTAATTTTTTCTGTAATTGAGGTAAGTCAAAAGTCGAAATACCACCTTCATTGATGATTCTTGCCGCATTAGAGGCACTTGGGTAATCTTCATCGGAATACAAGGATGTTCCACCTGGACTATAAGCCCGCATCATGATTTCATCGTTCTTGAAATCCGTTGGTTTTAAAACTACTTTTACACCGTTTGCCAAAGTGAATTCTGTAACATCTACATTTTCTATCGTTTTACTTTCTGTAATGCCAACTGGCTGTAATTCCGTAGCTAATAATGGTGCATCTGAAACGTTATCTTCGTATGCTTCTAATGTCACCCCATCAACTTTTGCAAAAGTAGCCAAGACTTCTGCTTCAGTAAGCATAGGAACACCTTCTTTTTCTGGTCCTGTGATAACAACCACTCTGTTGGCATCAGTTACCCATTTTTTGCCTAATTTATTGACTTCTTCTATAGTAATAGTCGGCATGTATTTTTTGTAAAGGGTCTCTCTTTGCGTTTCGCTAGGAATAGCATT
>CALLVC010000135.1 GCA_938010785.1 uncultured Saprospiraceae bacterium | reverse complement strand
CTACCGTCAGCACTTTTAATCTTTGGTCGGGCATTCCTCGATTCGCCTTATGAACAAAAGCCAGATACCCATTCCTACCTTCCACCTGTGAGCTAGAACGTTGAAAAGTTCTTGCGGTTTGCTTTGCCCATTCTACACAGTCATTATACTGCTCAGTAGATATAAATCTTTCCAGGTTACTCGCTTTCAATTTATCTCTCGCCTTTTGCAATATCTCCTCGTAGGCTTTAACAAGTTTTTTGTTTTTCTGTTTGCGAGGAATTCGTCTCAGCGTTAGTTCCCACAAAAATACGGGTAACAAATAGTGTAGTAGCCATTTTTTTAACTCCGCATCTGAGATTTCAATATTTGACTTTGCTACAAAAGTAGTTGCACTCTGAGTCGCCCATTGCTGCCAACTTTCAATACCCTTCAAAATATCAGGAATTTGAGCAAATATTTTTGCTACTACTTTCTCCTTAACTTCTTTATCAATTTTCTCTGCTTGTTTTTCAATGAGCGTCACACAGGAAATAATTGACCGCCTAATAACTTTTGCCGTCTTAAATTCGCCCGTTTTGGTAAATGGTTGTATCGCTTTATTAATTCCATGCATGCCGTTTTGATAACGATTTCTGCATATATCAAGCCTTAAATAGGCTGTTTCTAGCGGCTTTCGTGTGCCATACTGCTCTTTTGCCTCATGATAAGCCTCTTTCGCTTTTTTCCATGCTTTACCGATTGGTGCGCCTATACCTCTTGCTAAATCCTGTTGAAAATGAAATAAGTCTGGCATTGAGCAGACGTCTAAATACTCAGGCTTACTCAATTTAATAAGTCCTTTAGCTCTATCGCTCACTAACAATTTCACTTTGAGTCCGAAGGTCGTAATGGTTTCTTTGATGGGGGCCCACCAACTTTCGGTGTCTCGTCTGTCGGACGCAGTTTCAAAAAAAGGTAACCACTACTCAATTCTTGACAAACCAATAACATATTATCTAGCCACGTTTCGTCCAAACCTAATACGACTTCTAGTTCTTCTAATTGTACGGCAGCTCGTTCAGCTAAGCCACGTTCCACTAATTCTTTATACCGCAAAATAGATGCTTCTATTTCCTTCATCATTCGGTAAATTGAACTCTCTGACACACCTGCATGAGTACTCAACCTAATCTGTTTCATAAACTCTTCTATTCGCCCAGCACCGATACCGCCCTTAATGCCAAATGTATAAATAGCGCTCACCATTAAACGCTTGATGAAATTTTGCCCAGCCTCTGAGTCCCAGAATTCTGACTCTGAAAATTGCTGCCGTTTCTTAGTCCGCTGACGATGGTGGTGAATCGTGCTTTTCGGAACGCCTAAATTTTTACTCGCTTGACGAACACTTTCTTCGGGATGACTCCGAAATCTATCCGTTATTTGTTGCCATATTTTTGTGAGCATATTCCTTTTTTGTCACAATTTACGCCTTTTATCCAATTTTACTTTTATGTTACTGTCCAACCTTAGAAGGATGCCCTACGCTGGTTGGTGTAAACCTTTTTTAGGACAATATATTTTGAATTGTCCTAAAATAGGTTAACAGATTAAGTAAAAAATTAAGCTCTTTTTTGTTGACTTTTCCTATCAGGATTTTTCCATCTTTTTTTCAATTTGCCAGAAAATTTGTGTGCTTGCATAGGTGTTAAATAATCTAAAGAAGCATGAGGTCGAAGGCCATTATAATAACGAACGGCTTTGGCGGTTGCTGAATTGGCTTCTTTAAAATTTAAGAACATCCATTGGTCTAAAAATTCTTCTTTAATGGTTCGGTTAATTCGCTCTGCCAGAATATTTTCATAAGGGTCACCATTTTGGGTCATAGAAATTTGAATTTTGTTCTTTTTTAATAATTTGGTGTAGGCATGACAACAATATTGACTGCCTCTATCAGAATGATGAATTAAACCGGTATATCCACGGGGTAGGGTAGCGATAGCCATTTTTAATGCCGCAATAGTACCATCCGCTTTAAGGTCTTCTGCTAAATGCCAGCCAACGATTCTTCTAGAGTAGGCATCCATTATTAAACTGAGATAAAAGAATGTTCTACCAAATCGAACATAGGTAATATCGCTTACCCATAATTGATTGGCTTTTGTCACTTTTAAATCACCGATTAAATTAGGATATTTACGAAAAGGATGATTAGAATTGGTTGTTTTTGCAGTACGTTTCTTTTTCTTAATCAGTAAGTTACGTTTCCGTAAAAGGTCAAAGAGTTTATCCCTGCCCATTTTAATGCCTTCTTTTTTGAAGAAAGGCTGAAGCAAATAAAAAAGTTTTCTTCCACCAGATTTTGGCTGATATTTGCGAAGCCGTTTTATTTCTTCGACAATCAAATCTTCTATAAGTTCTTTGTCCTGTCGTTTTCGCTCTGCTTTGTAATAAGCTTGCCTAGATTTGCCAAAAGCGGCGCATAAATCCTCCATGCTGCTCTGGGGATAATCTTTCTTTAGCTCTTTGAGGCTTTGCGTCCATTTTTTTTTACTTTTAGCTGATGGTCTACTTCTGCTATTTGAATTAGTAGTTCCAGGCCACGGGTCTTCATTTTTTCTTTTTTTAACTCCTTTTGAGTTGCCTTCAATTGAGCGCTCAGTTCCTTTAATTCTTCCTGTTGGGATTTTTCCTTTTCCATAATTTGGTTCAGCATAGTTAGGTGATTCAAAATACTGGTAATACCATTTTCTCCATTCTTCTAACAAGATACTATTTATTTGGAATTTTTTCCAAATCTGCTTCTCGTTATACATGCCTAAGAGGTAGTATTGAACCGTTCTTTTTTTGAAATCTACGCTGTAAGCTTTTCCTGTTTTTGGATTAACCGTACCCTTACGTTTCTTGTTGATTTTCATGACTTTACGCTGGTTGGTGTAAACCTTTTTTAGGACAATATA
>CALLVC010000134.1 GCA_938010785.1 uncultured Saprospiraceae bacterium | reverse complement strand
ATTTTTTGCCCTTTTGTACTTCGGCCATATTGGATTTGATGTAAATCTAATAAACGAGTAATTCTTTTGATTTTATCCAATGAATTATCTCCCTTAATGACAAATGTAGTGTACTTCCCTTCTGGCTTTTTAAGCGTTGATTGAAAATAATTTTGAAAATTATCCGTAATTCTTTTCGCATTATTTGAACTCATTTCAATCGTTGACAAAGCAGTTGTCGTGTGGTGCTTAATTCTGTCAATTAATCGTAAAGTATCGCCGTTGGCTAAGTCAATTCCTTTTCCTGCTCGACCATGTCCTGCTTGTTCGTAAGTCATTCCAATTGAACCATTAAAGGTCGGATAAGTATCGCCATAACTTGGATACAATAAATCAAATCGCTCTTTGGTAAAATACATCCAGCCTTGTTCATCAAAATACTTAGCGTTATTTCTGCCAATCTCCGTCTGGAAATCTTTTTGAAAATCTGTAATGTATTCGTGATAGGGCGCAGCGGCTGGCGCAAAATAGTAGGGGCTGTTATGTCCTTGCTCATGAAAATCTACATGAATATGTGGCATCCACTGGCGATAATATGGAATCCTTTGCTGACTTTCTATCTGCGTTGCCCAAGCCCAATCTCTGTTTAAATCAAATAAATAATGATTGACTCTTCCTCCTGGCCAAGGTTCTTGGTGTTCTCTTGAAACTGGATTGGTGGTTAATATTTTATTAGATACATTTCTATTCCAATCTGTATATCTGGAATAGCCATCTGGATTAACTGTTGGGTCAATAATAATCACCGTATTCTCCAACCATTTATTCGCCTCTTTATTCGTTCCACTTGTTAATTCATATAGCGTTTTAACCGCTGCGTTTGGAGAACTTGCCTCGTTCCCATGAACTGCAAAACTCAACCAAACAATGGTTTTATCATCCGCAGTTGCATTGCCCTCTACTAAACCTGTTCTTTTTAAATTATTCGTTCGAATGGTCTCTAAATTAGCCATATTTTCTTCAGTAGAAATATACGCTAAAACTAGTGGTCTATTTTGATTAGTCCGACCATATTCAACTAACTGCACCTTATCGCTATTCGCAGCAACATGCTCAAAATAATCGACAATCAAATGATGTGGATAAAAATGGTCACCTAATTTTTCTGGAAAAAATTTGTCTGGATTTTGTATTTGACAAAAGGTGCTAATTGCTAATACTAGAGAAAATAGAAGGGTCAATAATGATTTCATGACTTAAAAAGTAGTACAGACTTTGGTCTGTTTTAATTAAGAGTTAATAATTTCTCAATGTACAAGCTGGTAGCACAAGCTTTAGCTTGTTCCGGATAGAGGTCTTTAGACCTACCAAAATAAAATAACGTATCATTGCTAGCCTAAAGGCCAGCGTCCCGAACAAACTAAAGTTTGTGCTACCAATTAAAACATTAAGAACTTACAAGAATCACAGACAAAAATCTGCTTTACTGTTGCAAGATAATTAAAATAGCCCAATCATCAATTGACGATTGGGCTATTTCTATATATATGTTTTCCTTTGACGTATATGTCAAAGTAATTTATTTTAGTTAATAAACTTTCTCCACAATTCGCTTTATGGTCTCTACATCTCCCATAGTATAATAATGCAAACAAGGTGCTCCTTTTGCTTTTAATTCTTTGGATTGTTGGATACACCACTCGATTCCTACTTCTTTTCTAGCTTTAGCATCTTTAGCCGCGGATATACCTGCTGCCAAATCCTGAGGTAAATCTAAATGGAATAATCTCGGAATTGAATTTAATTGATATTTTTTTGTCAAAGGCTTTAAACCTGGAACAATCGGTACATTGATGCCCATTTCCCGACATCTATCTACAAATTCAAAATAATATTTATTATCAAAAAACATCTGAGTTACAATGTAATTTGCTCCTGCTTCTACTTTTTGCTTGGCAAAATCTAAATCACTTTCCAAATTAGGTGCCTCAAAATGCTTTTCTGGATACCCTGCTATTCCAATACAGAAATTGGTCTTTTCTCCATTTTCAATATTGTCATCTAGATATTTTCCATTATTCATGTCTTGTATCTGCTTGACCATATCCAAAGCATAGCCATGCCCATCTTTTTCAGGGATAAATTTCCCATCAAACTTTCTGGCATCTCCTCGCAAAGCCAACACATTATTAATGTCTAGAAAATTTAAATCAATCAAGACATTCTCTGTTTCTTCCTTTGTAAAACCACCACATATTAAATGAGGTACTGCATCTACGCCATAACGGTGCATAATTGCCGCACAAATTCCTACCGTTCCTGGTCGCTTACGAATAGCGGTTTTTTCATAATACCCCGTTTTCTTTTTGACATAAATAAATTCCTCTCGGTGATAAGTTACATCAATAAAAGGTGGCTTAAATTCCATTAAGGGGTCAAGCGTATCAAAAATTGCTTTCATACTTCCGCCTTTCAATGGTGGTAGTACTTCAAAGGAAATTAAGGTATTACCATTGGCGTTATCAAAATAGTCTGTTACTTTCATAATACTTTTTTCACAAAAAAATTCAGTTCTGATTTTTGAAATCTAGCCTATAGTTAGCCTGCAAAGGTAAGTAATTACTTTATTTGAAATAACTGATTTAGGTCATAAACAAATATTATAATAAACAGGTCTTTATTCATAAGGTATATTTCTCTTAATGTTTCAATTCTTAAGTAATTCCTTTTTCAAAAAAATAACTCCATAATATCCTAAAATACTTCGTTTTTTGCTTCATCCCTCATTCTTCTAAACTATCTTTGCGACTTCTTCTAAATTAATACATCTAGAAATGAATATTTTAATTCTTGGAGGTGGTGGTAGAGAGCATACTTTTGCTTGGAAAATTAACCAAAGTCCACGCTGTAAAAACTTGTACATCGCACCGGGTAACGCTGGCACTAAAGCGCATGGAACAAATGTTGATATCAGTCCAATGGATTTTGAAGCAGTTAAAAAATTGGCGATTGATAAGGACATCAATATGGTTATTGTTGGTCCTGAGGCACCATTGGTAGCGGGGATTTATGACTTTTTTAAAAATGATGCCGCATTACAAGCAATTCCTGTCATTGGCCCATCTGCTAAAGGAGCGCAGTTAGAAGGAAGTAAGGCTTTTTCTAAAGCTTTCATGGCTAAAAGAAATATTCCTACTGCAGGCTACAGAGAATTTACCCAAGCAACACTTCAAGAAGGGTTGGACTACATTGAGCAGTTAACGCCTCCTGTGGTTTTAAAGGCAGATGGATTAGCAGCTGGAAAAGGGGTGTTAATTTTAAATGATGTAGCAAAAGCCAAAATGGAATTTTCTGCTATGCTAGATGGAAAATTTGGCGCAGCGAGTGAAAAAGTAGTAATAGAAGATTTCTTGGATGGAATTGAATTTTCTGTTTTTGTTTTGACCGATGGAAAAGATTACCAAGTTTTACCAATTGCTAAAGATTATAAACGCATAGGAGAAGGAGACACTGGTTTAAATACAGGAGGCATGGGAGCGGTTTCGCCTGTTCCATTTGTAGATGAAGTATTGATGCAGAAAGTTACCGACCGAATTATTATTCCTACTGTAAAAGGCTTAGCGGAAGATGAATTAGACTATAAAGGTTTTGTTTTTATAGGTTTAATTCGTGTGGATAATGAACCTTATGTAATTGAGTATAATTGCAGAATGGGTGACCCTGAAACGGAAGTTGTTTTACCTCGTTTAGAAAATGATTTAGTTGAATTATTAGTCGCTTTAGCAGAAGGCCGCTTAGGCGAACAAACCATTCAAATTTCTGAGAAAGCAGCAACGACTATCATGCTTGTCTCTGGTGGATACCCTGAAGCTTATGAAAAAGGGAAAGTCATGACGGGGTTTGAAAAGGTAACTGATAGTCTGCTCTTTCATGCAGGCACCAAACAAGTAAATGATAAGGTGGTCACCAATGGTGGTCGAGTTTTGGCGCTTACGTCTTTTGGAAAAGACTTTAAAGCGGCTTTAGCACTTTCTAATAAAAATGCAGCCTTGATTGATTTTGATAAAAAGAATTACCGAACGGATATTGGATTTGATTTGTAAATAATCTTCATGGTATTTTTTAAAACACGGTGATTTTGAAAATCACCGTGTTTTAGCGACTAATAGAAAGAATGACTTATTCCATCCAACATATCTTGGAAATTGTCAATGGAAAATCATTGAATACTGTTTTATTGGATACCCAAATAGAACGTCTGCTTTTTGATTCTCGGCATTTAGTCTTTCCTACTCGCACCATTTTTTTTGCTTTTAAAAGTAATCGCCAAAATGGGCATCAATTTATTGAGGAATTGTATGAACAAGGGGTCAAAAATTTTATCGTCACTCAAAAAATTGAGGTACAAAAATACCCCACCGCTAATTTTATTTTAGTTAAAAATAGCGTCAAAGCTATTCAATTATTAGCCACTTTTCATCGCCAGCAATTTAAATTTCCCATTATTGGTATTACAGGAAGTAATGGTAAAACCATCATTAAAGAATGGCTTTTTCAATTATTAAATCCCAATTTTCAAATTGCTAGAAACCCTGGTAGTTATAATTCGCAAATTGGTGTTCCCTTATCTGTTTGGCAATTAAATGCAACTCATAATTTGGGCATTTTTGAGGCTGGTATTTCGCAGCCAAAAGAAATGAAAAAAATTGCTAAAGTTATTAATCCTACCATTGGTATCTTCACCAATATTGGTGCGGCACACAGTGAGGGTTTTGCTTCTCAAAAAGAAAAAATAGCTGAAAAACTTAAATTGTTTAAAAAAGCAAAAACGATTGTTTACCGTAGAGATAATCCATTAGTAGATTCCTTTTTTCAAAAAAATAAAAAACAAAAGCTGTTTTCTTGGTCTACTACGCAAAATGCTGATTTGCAAATTTTGGTGATTCAAAAAACGACTAATAAAACAACTATTAAAGCTCAGTTTAAAAAACAGCGCTTCTCTTTTATCATTCCTTTCACCGACCAAGCTTCTATTGAAAACGCCATCCATTGCTGTGCGACGATGTTACTCTTGAATTTGTCTTTCGAGCAAATTCAAGAAAGAATGCCTCTTTTAGAACCTGTTTCTATGCGATTGGAAGTAAAAGAGGGTATTAATAATTGCACGATTATCAACGATAGTTATAATTCAGATTTAACGTCTTTAGAGTTGGCATTAAACTTTGCGACTAAAAGAACGACGGATAAACAACTCGTCCTTATTCTTTCTGATATATTGCAAAGTGGCTTAAAGCGGAATGATTTATATGAAAAAGTAGCTCAATTAATAACCACTAAAAAAGTGCATACTTTAGTGGCAATTGGTGCCGAAATTCAAACTATTCAAAAATATTTACCTAATTCTTTTTCTGTAAGCTTTTATAAAAATACAAATGCTTTTTTAACCTCCTTCTCTGCTGATGCTTTTCAAAACAGTATCGTCTTACTAAAAGGCGCAAGAATTTTTCAATTTGAAAAAATAGTCAATCGCTTTGAAGAGAAAGTTCACAAAACAGTTCTAGAAGTAGATTTGAGTGCCATTGCGCATAATTTAAAAGTATACGGTAAATACCTAAAACCGGATACACAATTAATCGCAATGGTCAAAGCTTCTGCTTATGGAAGTGGTGCTGTTGAAGTGGCAAAAATTCTGGAATTTTATAAAGTAGATTATTTAGCCGTGGCTTACGCAGATGAAGGGGTCGAATTGCGAAAAGCGGGTATTCAACTGCCTATTATTGTTTTAAACCCTGAGGCCGCAAGTTTTGAAGCATTGATTCGCTATCAATTAGAACCTGAAATTTATAGTCTAAATTTATTACATCAGCTAGTCGCTTATCTTCCTAATAATCACGCTTTAGCCATACATTTAAAGTTAGACACCGGGATGCATCGCTTGGGATTTGAAAAGGAACAAATAACTACTTTGCTTACTATCCTAAAACAAAATACCAATCTTGTCATAAAAACAATTTTCTCCCATTTGGCCGCAAGTGATATGGAAGAACATGATGATTTCACCCAATCGCAAATTGCTCATTTTTTAGAAATGTATGAGCTGATTTGTAAAAATCTGATGTATCGACCCAAACGTCATATTCTAAATTCTAGCGGAATCCTTCGTTTTTCACAATACCAGTTTGAAATGGTACGTTTGGGAATTGGACTTTATGGTATCGACGGAAGCCAAGTCGTGCAAAAACAACTCAAAACTGTCAATACCTTAAAAGCTACCATTTCTCAGATTAAACAAGTTCAGCATACCGATACCGTTGGGTATAATAGAAGTGGCAAATTTGAACATGCTAAAAAAATTGCTACTGTAAATATTGGTTATGCAGATGGTTTAGCTAGAAAAACAGGTAACGGAAATTATGCTTTTTCCGTAAAAGGAATGCAGGCCTCTATTATTGGCAATGTTTGCATGGATATGTGTATGATTGATGTCACGCATATTCCAAATGCCCAAATTGGAGACGAAGTAATCATTTTTGGGGAGACGCCTTCCGTGGTAGATTTGGCGAATTGCCTCGAAACTATCCCTTATGAAGTGTTTACAAGTGTTTCAAATCGGGTAAAACGCATCTATTTTAGGAACTAACCTGTTAAAGATACTTTAAAGTTAGTGTGAGGTATAGATTTACTAGACCTTTGCACGTATATTTTGCTAATTTTGTGTCCATTATCAATTGGCGTATTTACTTTTACGTCTATATAAAAAGGACTTTATATTTTAATATTATTTTCAGATGATAAAGCAGTTTGCATTATTCCTTTTTGTCGCTTTGTTTTTACCATTAGGTATCAATGCTCAAAACGAGGACCCAGTACTTTTTTCCGTTAAAAACAATCCAGTTCACGCTTCCGAATTTTTGTACATCTATTCTAAAACGAATCGGGACAAAGCTGATTTTTCTAAAGCTTCTTTGGAGGAGTATTTAGATTTATACACTAAATTTAAATTAAAAGTGCAGCGTGCAAAAGATATGCGCTTGGATACCATTCCTGCTTTGCAAAAAGAATTGGCTGGTTATAGAAAACAATTAGCTGATTCTTATTTATTGGATAAGGAAGTGACAGAAAAATTAATCAAAGAAGCTTATGACCGTTCTTTAAAAGATATTAGTGTTAGCCACATCATGGTCGCTTTAAAGAAAAATCCTACTCCACAAGATACTGCTACGGCTTACAAAAGAATTATGCAGATTAAAGCTAAGTTAGATGGTGGTTCTGATTTTGTCAAAGTAGCTAAGTCTTTGTCTGACGATAAATCTGCTGCTACCAATAATGGAAGTTTAGGTTATTTCACTTCTCCTTTTCCTAACGGCTTTTATGACTTTGAAACGGCCGCTTATAATTTAAAGAAAGAGCAGTATTCTAATCCTGTTAGAACGCCGATTGGTTATCACATTGTTCGAGTGGATAACACTCGACCAGCTAGAGGTGAAATGGAAGCTGCTCACATATTAATTAGACATAAATCTCAAAATCCAAAAGCTACCATTGATAGCATTTATCAATTATTAGAAGGTGGACAAAAATTTGAAGATTTAGCTAAGATTTATTCCGCTGATAAAAAAACGGCAGCTAAAGGTGGCTATGTTGGTTTCTTCGGTATTAGTAAATATGAAAAAGCTTTCGAAGATGCTGCTTTTGCTTTAACCAAAGATGGTGCTTATTCTAAACCAATCAAAACTTTAGCTGGATTTCATATCATTAAGCGTATAAGCCGCAAAACTATTCCTGCATACGACCAAGCTAAAGCTCGGTTAAAAGCTAAAATTCAAAAAGACAGTCGTTTTGATTTGGCGAAAGCTGCTATGGTTAATCAAATCAAAACAGAAAACGGCTTCAAAGCTATGAATGGTGCGATTAGCAAATTTGGCTCTAAACTAGATAAGGAATTTCTAACTTACCGTTGGAAAGCTCCTACAGAAAATATGAACGAAGTTATCTTCGCTTTGGGTAAAGACCAACATACTTTAGGAGACTTTACTAAATATTTAGAAACAGCATCTAGAAAAAGAATGCAGTTAGCTAGAACGGGGACCGTTGTTGATGCCTTGACTACATTATACAATGACTACGTTACTGATACTGCTTTAAAATATGAAGAAAGAAATTTAGAAGCTAAATATCCTGACTTCAAAGCATTAATGCGAGAATATGAGGAAGGAATTTTATTATTTGAAATTACTAAGCAGGAAGTTTGGGATAAAGCTTCTCAAGATACCACTGGGTTAAGAAGTTTTTATAATAAAAATAAGAACAAGTATAAGTGGGGAAAAAGAGCCGTAGTTAGTACTTATACCCTTAACGATGCTGCTCACATATCTGATAAGATTGGAAATTTTGTTGAAAAAAATACGCCAGAAGCTGTATTGGCTAAATATAATAAAAATGGTAAAGAGCCTGTTCTTCATCAAGAAACTACTGTAGAACGAGGCAGAAATAAACAAATTGATGCACTTAATTGGAAAGCAGGAACGCTGTCTAAAATGGAGATGGATAGAAAAAATAAGCAGATTACTTTTATGAAGGTAGAGCAAATTTTAGAACCTAGTGCTAAAAAATTAAGTGAAGCTAGAGGATATGTTGTAGCAGATTATCAGGATTTCTTGGAAAAACAATGGTTAGCTGAATTGAAGAAAGCCTATAAAGTACAAACGAATAAAAAAGTTTTTAAAAGCTTAATTAAAAGATAAATACTACTGTAGCTTGAGTACAAAAACAAATTGATGTTTTTGTACTCAATTTTCTCCAAATCATTCACTTCAACCTATAAACAAATGTCGCTAAACCGAATTAGCGCTTCGCTCTTATCTATCACAAGTATTTTTCTTTTTGCTTGTCAGGCAACTCCTTCCTCCCAAGAAGCATCAGATGCTATATTAGCAACGGTTCAAAATAAATCTCTTTATTTATCGGAATTAGATGGCATGTTCGCAGAGGATTCTCCTGCAGAGGATAGCATTAAAATTATCAACGCCTATGTTGAGCGGTGGATTAGAAAAAGTTTGTTAATGCAGGAAGCTGAAAAAAATATTCCTAAGGATTTAAATATTGATGAACTTGTTCGAGATTATAGAGCTTCCTTAGTGCAATATACTTATGAACAAACTATAGTTGAACAAGAGTTAGATTCCATCATTACCAAACGAGAACTAAACGAATTTTACGAAAAAAATAAGGAACAATACCAATTAGATGCACCCATTATTCGCTGTAATTTCATTAAAATTCCGCAAAATGCTGCTAAGCTTTCTGAAATTAGAAATCTTTGGCAAGCGAATAAACCCGAAAACCACCAAAATTTATTAGACCTTTGCAATACGAATGCCACTGAATATCTATTGGCAGATAGTATTTGGTATAAAGTAGATGTGCTAGCAAAAGAGTTACCTAAAGGAACTATTACTAGTAATAATGTCGGAGGGAGAAAAGCTTTCACTATTCAAGATAATGATTTTGTTTACTTTTTCCGCTTATTGGAATTGGTGAATAGAAAAGCCATTGCTCCTTTATCTTACATTGAAGACCAAGCGGCAAAAGTAATTTTGCACCGGAGAAAAGTAAAACTACTAGAAGAGAAAAAAGAAGAATTATACGACCAACAAACTAATCAAATTAAAGTTTTTCCTTATAAGCCCTCCTAGGATTTGGGCTATATTTAAAACTATAGTACTTTGTTTGTCGCGTTAAATATTAAAACCGTTCATTTTTTTTATATGAAAAATAGAATCATTCTTGTATTTGCTTATTTATTAATAACTTTTTCTGGTTATAGCCAAAAAGTTGTTATTGATAAAGTTATTAGTAAAGTTGGTGGAGAACTAGTCTTACTATCTGAATTGGAAGAACAATTTGCTTATGCTGCTAGTCAGCAAGGAGGAGAAATTCCACCAGAAGCTAGATGTGTCATTTTAGAACAAATCTTAGCGCAAAAATTATTATTAAACCAATCCAGACTGGATAGTATTGAAGTTGGAGAGGAAGAAGTAGAATCTCAATTAAATGCCCGTTTTGAACGTATTCTTCAGATGATGGGAGATGATGTGAGTCAGTTTGAAGCGTTCTATGGACAGTCTATTCCTAAGGCTAAAGAAAGCATGCGTACAGAATTAAAGAATCAATTATTGACTGATAGAATGAGGGCAGAGGTTTTAAATTCTATTACTGTTACTCCTTCTGAAGTGAAAGCTTTTTTTAGTAGAATTCCTAAGGACAGTTTACCTTATTTTAACTCTGAGGTAGAAATTCGAGAAATCGTCATGAAACCAGAAGTTAATACGGAAGAAGATAGAAAAGCTAGAGAAAAGCTAGAAGAGCTCCGAATTAGAATTATGGAAGGGGGAGAAGATTTTGGAGATTTGGCTCGAAAGCACTCTGATGACCTTGGCTCAGGTAGACAAGGTGGTAACTTAGGTATGACTAAACGTGGTAGTTTTGTTCCTGAATTTGAAGCCGCAGCTTATAATTTAAAAGAAATGGGCTATTCTAAAGTCATAAAGTCTGAATTCGGATATCACTTTATTCAACTATTAGAGCGTCGTGGTAACGCAATTAATACTCGACATATCCTAATAAAGCCTGAAATCACAGATGCAGATTTAGCATTGACTGCTCAACGATTAGATAGCGTTAAAACTATGCTTGAAGCGGACTCTATTACCTTTTCTGTAGCCGTAAAAAGATATTCTAATGACAAACAACAGAGTTATAATAATGATGGACTTATTGTCAATCCTCAATCTAATAATGCTATTTTTGAAGTAGGAGATTTAGATGTAGATATTTACTTTACGATTGATACGATGGAAGTAGGAGATATTTCTGCTCCGATAGAATTTCAAGACCCTAGAGGTGAAAAATTATTTAGAATCATCTTATTACAATCTCGTACAGACCCGCACAAAGCTAGCTTAGCTAAAGATTACTCTAAAATTCAGCAAGCAGCAGTTAATGAGAAAAAATCTCAATATATTTCTAGTTGGGTTGATGAAAAAGTAGATGCTACTTTTATTAATATTGATAAAGAATATCAGGGGTGTCCTTCACTTGGAAAATGGCTAAAAGGAGATACTATAAGGCCTTGACGCTACTTTTCATTTTGATGCTTCTAAAAAAGAAAAAGCGAGTAATTCTATTGTAATTACTCGCTTTTTTATTTCTATTCCTTTGAGGAGTACTTTTCTTGTAAGTACCAAATTAGGCGGAAAGGAAATTTAACTACATATTTGTAATCAAATAAATAATTTTGTATCTTTATGTAAAATTTTTGATTATACATGATAGCTAATTCAAACATAGAAGACTACTTTCCTTTCTGTATGCAACAAGGTGCAGATAGTTCTTTAATTAATAAACAACGTATCAGACAATTTGCTGAGCAACAACCCATACTCACTCAAAAATATATTGCCGATACAATTAAAGCTCATTTAGTTTTTTTACAGAATGGAGGTGCTGGTGGACAATGGAAAACAATCCATGTCAAAGGACTTGTATTTGCTTTATATTTTGGAGAGGATGTTCCTTTTGGTCAACAAGCTAATTTTGAATTACAACGCTTCTCTTCAAAAAGTGAGTTAGAACAGATAGTCCTTCCTTTTTCAAATTTTTGTGGAAGTATTATAGAATCAGTTAGTTTTCAACATTCAGACTTATCTTATAGTATTTTTACTGACGTAGCAGGTCAAGGTGTTAATTTTCAGAATGCTCAACTAGCATATACTGATTTTACTCGTGCAAATTTAGAAAATGCTAATTTTCAAAATACTAACCTTATTGGTGCCGATTTTGAAAATTGTAATTTGACCGGTGCCGATTTTAGAGGAGCGAATTTAAGTCAAACCAGATTTCCAGGAGCTATACTCCAACAAATCCAGATATAAAAAAAGCGATAACTGTTGAACAGTTACCGCTTTAATTTATGGTAGCTTTTATATTATATTTCTATTAAGCAAATTCTTCCATTAAGGCTACAGCTTTTTCAGACCCAAGCTTTGCTGCTTGTTTCCAATCTTTCTTAAACCCTTTTTTTCCAGCTTTCTGAAGGGCAATTCCTCGGTATAACAATGGGTCAGATTCTTCTACCTTCTCTGCTGTAGCTTGCTCTAATTTTACTGCTTCATTAAAAGCAGTTACTGCTTCTTGGTAATTTCCTAATTCAAGTAATGTTTGACCATACTTAGTAAATACATACTTTTTCCATTTATTATTAGAATCTCCTGTAGCAAATTTTCTTACCGTAAATAATTTAAATTCTAATGATGCGCCTTTAAAATCTCCTTTCTTGGCTAAACATTCGCCTTTAATTCGACGAGACTTCCAATAAATTGATTGTAAAGGAATAGACTTTTTAATGCACTGGTCCAAATCTTGAATCGCTTTATCTAGCTCCCCTTTTAGGATATAGATATTTGCTCTTCCAAAATATGGGTCAGGATTATTTGAATATATATTGATACTCTTTGTAAAATCATACAAAGCATCATTATAATTTTTTAATTGGTAGTTAATGAACCCTCTTCGCTCGTATGCTTGTGCATGACGCTCATACTTTAATATAGCAGTATTCAAGGCATCCATCGCTTCTTTCTCTTTTCCTTCTTCTTGCACCAATTCTCTTCCTTTTCGGAAAGCTTTGACTGCTACTTTATCACTGTGTGGTTCTATGATAACATGTTCTTTTATTTTTCCATCAATTAACCAGCCACTCATCTCCCCGGCAATAGCAAATTGTGCTAGATATTCAAACAGGTTAACCGTTCCTTTCCACTTTTTCATCGAACTCATTACTACTGTTCTTGGCAAACTCACAGAAAAGTTCTCTTCATCGAAGAGTTCTTCTTCGGTGAACAAGGTATCTCTCTTGTAGTAATTTTCTATTCGACGCTCATACATCTTGTGTACCTTTTGATAACTTTTTTCATTACCAAATTCGAGGCACCCTTTGAAAATGATTTTTAAACTTTGATCCTTCGTTACCATTTTACCATTGTTTTAGAGGACTTTTTTAATGCCGTTTTTTATTTATTCTATTATCACTTTTGTTTCTCTTCTTAACTTTTTCAGAAATTCTCTCAGATTCTTTGTTGAGTGAGGTATGACCTCGGTTTATCTCAACCTTAATAAATTTAGTTCCTCATAAAATAACTGGTGTAGTCTTTTGTTTGAATATTGGACGTGCAACTAGTCTAAAATGCGTAGAAACTTATGCTTAGACAGATATAATTTAGCAATAGCTAGTGTCACACTCAGTTTTCTCGTATATGTTTAACTTAATTTATTTTCTTGTCCTTGGATTAAAGGTATATTTCTTATTTTGGCTATGTTGTAAGGGACAAGCAAGGTTAGCTTTACTTAAAACAGATACAAATGTAATTCTTTATTTTATTAAAGTCAACTTTTTTTTCATATTTATTATTCATAAAGTACTAAGAATCAAGGCGAAAGCCATTTTAGACCTTTACGTTGCGACCTTTTGCTTTCTCAACACATACAAAAACTTTACAATATTTACCACTTACTAACGAATGTTATTTTTTTAAATACAAATTAATTTAAGAGTAAACCTTGTTACACAGATAAGGATTCGGACTTTTTTTCGTTTTACAAAATCTATTTTAAGTACTTTTCCAAGTGTTTATCTTCGTTTGATAAATATTCTAAAAGTTAATTTTCTAATCTTTCTAAAAAACATTTATTTATCTTTAAAATTAAAAGGTGCTTTAATTTATTTAGTCTTAATTTTATCCCCGCTCATTAATTCTACTTTGGCACATTTCAACTAATTGTTTAACGTCAATTGCTTTGTGCCTTTTTAAATAAATTCATTATGAAAAGCTTTCCTATTTTATCCTTTTTTATAGTCGTTCTCTCCTTTCTTGCTTGTAGCTCTGGTAATACGACTGTATCTGAAAATGCTACGGACGGTAAAATATCTATTGCTGATTTTAAAACTAAACTAGCAAATACGTCCAATGCTCAATTAATTGATGTCCGAACACCTGCTGAAGTCAGTAAGGGTACGCTAAAGAACGCCATTAATATGGATTTTCGCGCTGCTGATTTTGAAACGCAAATCAATACTTTAGACAAATCTAAGCCTGTCTTTATTTTTTGTCAATCTGGAGGTCGAAGTGGAAAAGGCTACAAAAAAATGAAAGACATGGGCTTTTCCGAAGTCTACGATATGGAAGGTGGATATGGCGCTTGGAGTAAGCAATAGAAGATAATTCTACTGGACACGGACTCGAGAATTTAATTTAAGAAAAAGGAAAACACGGATGTTTTTAAAATCCAAGACTTATTTATCACAAAATGGGATTTAAATTAAATTCTCCTTTCAAGCCTACTGGTGACCAACCCCAGGCTATCCAACAATTAATCGAAGGGATTAATGCTGGCGATTCTGCTCAAACCTTACTAGGGGTAACTGGTTCAGGTAAAACTTTTACCATGGCCAACGTTATCAAAGAGCTTAACCGTCCAACACTCGTCTTAACCCACAATAAGACCCTTACGGCTCAATTATATGGAGAATTTCGAGAATTCTTTCCAGATAATGCTGTTGAATATTTTGTTTCTTACTACGATTATTACCAACCCGAGGCTTATATTATGTCCTCCGATACTTTTATCGAAAAGGATTTACAGATTAATGAAGAGGTTGATAAACTCCGACTAAGAGCTACTTCTTCCCTTTTGTCTGGTCGTCGAGATATTATTATTGTTGCTTCTGTTTCTTGTATTTATGGTATGGGAAATCCTGAAGATTATAAAACGGGGATTATTCGATTGCATAAAGGTTTAGTCGTTACTAGAAATACTTTCCTTTATCAACTTGTTGGCATTTTGTATTCTCGAACTGAACTCGATTTTAAAAGAGCTACGTTTAGAGTTCGTGGTGATACGATTGATATCAATCTACCTTACGTTGATTATGGCTACCGAATCACTTTTTTTGGTGATGAAATCGAAGATATTGAGCGCATAGAAATTGAAACGGGTAAGCGAATTGAATCTTTAGAAACCGCAGCTATTTTCCCTGCCAATCTATATATCGCACCGAAGGACCGAATGAATATGATTCTTCGAGATATTGAAGATGAATTATACGCTCAACAAAAATATTTTGAAAAAGAAGCCCGCCTTTTAGAAGCTCAACGCATTAAAGAAAGAGTTACTTTCGACCTTGAAATGATGCGCGAATTAGGCTATTGTAATGGCGTAGAAAATTACTCCCGTTACTTTGACGGGCGTGACCCTGGGACTCGTCCTTTCTGTTTATTAGATTACTTTCCCGATGATTACCTAATGATTATTGACGAAAGTCATGTAACAGTACCGCAAGTTAGAGGGATGTGGGGGGGTGACCGAGCAAGGAAACTTAATTTAGTAAATTTCGGCTTTCGATTGCCGTCTGCTATGGACAACCGACCACTGAATTTTACAGAATTTCAAAGCCTTATCAATCAAGTCGTTTTTGTAAGTGCTACACCTAGTGATTATGAACTGGAACAAACAGGTGGTGTTTTTGTAGAGCAAATTATTCGCCCAACGGGATTATTAGACCCGCCAATTGATGTTAGGCCAAGTCTCAATCAGATTGACGATTTGTTAGATGAAATTCAGCAGAGAATTGAAAAAGAAGAGCGTGTTTTAGTTACGACGCTGACTAAAAGAATGTCGGAAGAATTATCAAAATACCTCACCAAAGTAAATATAAAATGTCGCTACATCCACTCCGAAGTAGATACGATGGAAAGGGTAGAAATTCTTAGAGATTTACGCTTAGGTGTTTTTGATGTATTGATTGGTGTCAACTTATTAAGGGAGGGATTGGACTTACCAGAAGTTTCGCTCGTTGCCATTCTAGATGCCGATAAGGAAGGGTTCTTAAGAAATGATAAATCACTAACGCAAACGGCTGGTCGGGCAGCAAGAAATTCCAACGGACTCGTTATCTTTTATGCGGATAAAATAACGGATTCTATGCAACGGACGATTGACGAAACTAATCGAAGACGTTCTATCCAAATTGCCTATAATGAAAAACATGGTATCATTCCGAAAACGGTTAGTAAGACTAAAGAAGAAATCATGAGCCAAGGTTCTATTTTGGATATTCGTGGCAAAAAATCTACTGCTTATATCGAACCTGAGGTAAGCATTGCTGCTGACCCGATTATAGAATACATGACCAAAGACCAACTTGAAAAATTAATCGCCGAAACTGAACGCAAAATGAAAAAAGCTGCAAAGGAGTTAGATTTTATTTCAGCTGCGCAATATCGAGATGAATTATTTGCTTTGAAGAAAAAATTGTAATGGAGCTATGGCTATATTGTTTTATTGTTTACCTTAGATAAGAAAGTTCAAATTCAAGTGTCAAGCTCAAATTCAAATTTACAAAACATTGTCACTAGAATTTGAACACTCCCATAATTAATATAGCCATATCTCCTCACTCTAAAGTTAAATATGATAAATCGAAATTCCCTTCTTTTATTATCCTTAGCCATTTGTTTCTTTTCCTGTTCAACGACTCAAAATATTCAAACCGCTAGTAATAATAAACTTTCCTTTGAAATTACTTTACCAAGTTCTTTAAGTAATAAACCATTAGACGGTCGCTTATTATTATTGATTGCTAATAATGATGAAAAAGAGCCTCGTTTTCAACTTTCTGACGGGCCAAATTCTCAATTAGCCTTTGGTATAGATGTAGAAAATTTTGGTGGCAATCAAACTGCCACTTTTGACGCTACTGCTTTTGGCTACCCTTTAAAAAATATAACAGAGATTCCTAAAGGGGAATATTATGTACAAGCGCTATTAAATGTGTATGAAACGTTTAATCGAGCAGATGGTCATGTCGTTAAATTACCAGCTGATAATGGAGAAGGGCAACAATGGAATCGCTCTCCTGGAAATGTATATAGTACGCCAAAAAAGATATTGATTGACCCTGCTCAAAAGAATGCTATCAAAATAGCATTAGACCAAATCATTCCTGCTATTGAACCACCAAAAGATTCTAAATACATCAAACACATCAAAATCAAAAGTGAGCTATTGTCCAAATTTTGGGGAAGAGATATGTACTTAGGGGCACACATTTTATTGCCAGAAGGTTTTGCCGAACATCCTGATGTAAAATATCCGTTAGCCATTATGCATGGACATTTTCCTTATGATTTTGGCGGCTTTCGTACGGATCCACCTGACCCTAATTTGAAACCTACTTTTAGTCCTCGTTTTGGGATAGACGGCTATAATATAATCGAACAACAAGAAGCGCATGATTTTTATAAACTGTGGACCAGTAAAAAATTCCCTAGAGTTTTAGCTATAAAAATCCAACATGCCAATCAATATTATGACGATTCTTATGCTGTTAATTCTGAAAATTTAGGTCCCTACGGAGATGCCATTACCTATGAACTCATTCCGCATATAGAAAAACAATTTCGAGGTATTGGTGAAGGTTGGGCACGGTTCGTTTATGGTGGTTCTACGGGTGGTTGGGAAGCATTAGCCGTTCAAGTCAAATATCCTGATGAATATAATGGCTGTTATGCCGCTTGTCCTGACCCGATAGATTTTCGGGCTTACTGTTTGGTCGATTTATACAAAGATAAAAACGCTTATTTTTTAGAAAGTGACTTTAAGCAAACGCCTCGTCCGATGCATCGTGATTACTTGGGGCGAGTTAGTTCTACTTTGCAAGAAGCTAACTATCGAGAGTTAGTCCTAGGTACTAAAAGTCGTTCTGGTCAACAATGGGATATTTGGGAGGCAGTGTTTTCCCCTGTTGGTGATGATGGTTATCCTAAACGGATTTGGAATAAAATGACGGGAGAAATTAACCCCGAAGTTGCCAATTATTGGAAAGAAAATTATGATTTGACTTATATTATGAAAAGAGACTGGGCCACCATCGGTCCAAAGCTCAAAGGTAAAATAAATCTATACTGTGGCGATATGGATAATTATTACCTCAATAATGCCGTCTATCTCGCCGAGGAGTTTCTTGAAAGCACTTCCGAACCTTATTATGACGGAGAAGTAGATTATGG
>CALLVC010000133.1 GCA_938010785.1 uncultured Saprospiraceae bacterium | reverse complement strand
TAAGGTAGGGTCTGCTTCATACCACGCTATATTTCCAATCGTGCTGGCAGTTCCATTGATAACCGTACTGTTATCATTGATTGTTAAAAGTATATCTGTCTCCAAATTGATACTTTCTGAACCATCTTCACAAACGACTGCTGCTGATACTGTAATTACCTCTAATGGAATTGGAGCGCTTACTGTTTGAGTACTTGGTAGTTCGATAGTTCCGCTACAACCATCCACATTATAAACACTAATTATTTCATAAACACCTGTATTTGCTACTGGAAGAACGAAAGGCGTTGTGTTCGCAGTGGCGCTAATAGGATTACCTCCATTAATCGTGTATTCGAATTCCCACGGGCCACTTGTAACAGGCGCAAAATCAAAACTAACTGACCCATTTGGTGCACCACTACAATCCGTTAAATCTGTGGAAGCAATAATACTCGCAGTTGGATTCGCTTGTACCGTTATTTGTAGCAAGTCCTCTCCTACTTTTCCTGTACACATCTTTCCTGTGGCATCACTTACACTCAAAACGTTCAGTTCAACATCTGAAAAGGTAACCACGCCTAATGCAGAGGAAATATCTGCATAAGTAATTTGTAATGGATTCGTCACATTATTTTTGACCAAAGAAAAAATAGTACCATTATTATTTAATTGGAGCATCGTATTATATAGACCACTTCCATTTGCTAGATTGACGGTTGCCAATACTTCAGCCGAATTTATTGGCAAACATAGATTTTTATCTCCCGCTTGCAAATCCGCTTCGGGGCATTCAATCGTTAAAGATAAAGCAGAAGTGGTAACCGTTGTTTCTGAACAACTCCCTGTAATCGTAGCTGGCTGGACAATGCCTTTGATTTCAATCGTTTGATTACACAATGCTGTTCCAATATTTGTGATTAAATCTGACACCGTGGTTACTGGTAATGCGCCCGAATTCGTTGCGCCTGCCGTAAATCCACCTGTATCATCTGAGTTTTGCCAATTACCCGTCACGTCTGTATCCAATTCTATGGAAATACCATTGGAAGCTCTAGTAATTCCTATATTTGTAAACGCTTGCCCGCTTCTGACTACCGTTGCAGGAGGCGTGCAACCTGTCGGTGCAATCGTTATGGTATGTGTTGGACTTGCATCTGGATGGTTATTGCCACCTCCAGCAGTAGGCCCGCCCCATAATACGCCGTCTACGAAGGTACCTACCGCATTATACATAAACAAAAATTCTCCATTTGTGGCACTATGGTTGGTAAGTTGTAAATCTGCTGCCGTTCCTGCACTAGCACCCGTTGGGTCACTAAAACAACCACAATTATCTAAGTCAATATCTATACTTGAAGCTGGCGCATCGGTATTATTGCCAGAAGCTATGAGCAAAAATCCGTCGGAGGGAATCGTTGTTCCTGTGGGTAGTATAATTTCATCATCCCCATCCGTTAGGATATAGCAACTTAAGTTTGTTCCTGGGACACCAGCTATTTCTATAAATTCTCCTCCATTTCCATCATTGGCAGCTGCATCTACCAACACTTCATTAATAACAGGGCCTGTTGTAGGTGCTGGTGGAAATACGGTGGTAATATTAGATTGTCCTAATAAGATTCCTTCCCCATTAAATGGGTCAAAACCTGTCGCTCCATAATACCAATCTATCGTTCCACCGCTGGGTAAATCAGTACTTAGTATCGCATCTATGGCTAAGGTAAAATCTTCTTCTGGGCAAACCGTCGCCGCACTGATTGTTGCGCCATTGGGGGCTGGACATGGCGGAATATTTCTACAATCTGCTCCTACGGTGATTATTTGGTTCGTCCCACAATTTGCTACATCTTCGATAATTACCGCTAGTGGTGGATTTAAAGTGGTTGGCAAATTAAAAATTCCAGTCGTATTCGTACTAACGATTGTTCCAGTAGTCGCTTCTGCTCCCGTTGTCACTTGCTCTTTTAATTGATATTGAACAGCAGCATTCGAACTCGTCACCAACTTGCTAAAATCTATTAAGCCTACATTGGTACTAAAATCTCCCGGACAAGTGATGGTATTATCAGACACGGCTAATGCTTCTGCTACTCTAATATTTACTTTTACCTTCTCATAACATTCATGAGCTACTGACTGATTAACCACCGTGTTATTACTTCCAGAACCACAGCAATCCGTGTAATCATCCCAAACCAAAGTAAAAGAATGGGTCATCCCTGCGGCTAAGATATTCGATACAAAATTAAAGGTGGTTATCCCATCATTATTGCTCGCTGCACTTCCTATGGTTTGGTCGTGTCCAACTTCTGTTATTGTCCAATCATGGTCTGTTCCCGTTTCGTCTCTTACAAAGGAACCTGCTAACTTAGCAGAACGCATTGTGGGTTCTACATGCTGGTAATTATACACTCGCAATTCAAACTCAACCGTCTGCGTAGCACAAAGAGAAAGATTGACTACATTTTTTTCTGTTATTTCAATAGCCCCTGTTCCAATATCATAGAAAAAATCCCATGAATCTACGTCATTTGGCTCGCCAGGATTCGGATGATTGCTTATTTGCCATTGTGCTTTTGCCGTCGTGGGATTCACTGAACTTGGGACTAAAGCAGTAGGGACAAAACTTACCCAATCTGCATTCAAATCAGGGTCATCCATATGCGAAGAGGTCGTGCTTGACTTCGGTTCTTGTATACTATTTCCATTTGGACTGGTGTCGTTTATACGAATATGGGTAGAATTACAACTGGTTAAATTTAGTCCAACATTCACCCAAACTGGGTCCGATAAAGCAGGTACTGTATATACATTTTGGTCAGCATTACAATCTCCTGGTGGTACGACTAATTGATTTCCAAATAATTCTGGATTCCCCAAATCATCATTTCCGCTAGGCATGATGTGTACCCCTATCGCATTATTCCCATTTGCTCTATATCCAATATGTGAACCAATATAATCATTGATTATTCCATTTTCGTCATTATCTCCTAAAGTATAAGGGTGGTTAATTTGAACCGAAACATGGTCTGATGGTGCTCCCTCATTTCCAGATGCTCCCCCTTCGGTCGTATTTCCTCTAGCTGCATTTGTAAAATCAGGAGCCCCCCAATACACCCCATCGTGTGGTGTTCCATCTGGTCGAAATAATAGTACTTGGTCACCATCTGTATTCCCATTTTGAGGTTGGTTGTCTAAAGTAAATCCGTAGGTCGAGTATACGGATGAGGAAACATAATCAGCATGCTGAATATTGCAAACATCAAAGTCAAGTACTAATCCTGGGAAATCACAAACATCACAGGAAATTCCTGTACTCAATCCTGTATAAAATCCAGTGCTATTATTATCTCGCTCTTCGCAACCAATACTAAAAACACCATCTGTAGGAATCGTTGTGCCTGCTGGTAAAACAATCGCCCATTCTGTATTGGTGAGGACCATGCAGCCAATATTGGCACCTGGTGGACCTGCTATCTCAACAATGGCATCATTGCCCGCCTCGATATTCCCACCGTCACCAGAAAGCTCGTTCAGCACAATATTTTGATATTGAGAAATTAATGGATTGGGTAAGAAAATTAGTATCAAAAAATATATTGGGAAATAATACCTTGAAGTGCCAAGAACAGGATTAATAGATTGTGTTTGTTTCATACTAAAGGCCAAATAATTGTTTTTAAAATGACCGGTTTTTAGAAGTACTAATTTAGTATTAAACTATTCCTATTTGTAACAAAATTCACCCAAATTTGTATTCATCGCTTTTCAATTTGTATTTATTCACTTTGAATGTATATCTAAAGAATGTGTAAAATAACTTATCACCCTTTTTGGCTTCTTTTATCGTCTTTTTCCATTAAAACTACTTGTGATGCTTAGGACTATCTGTGCTTTTTGCCTTAAAGAAATCTTTAAACGAAAATTTCTACACCATCTTTTTCTACTTTCACTACTATAATTCCTTACTTCACAACGCATCACAAAATAAAATAATATCAAATCCCTTTTTATCTCTGACCTTTGCAGTTTTTCTAAAATTGAAAAATCTCAATTCACAATTAACCAAACTCTGTTAGTAACGAGTTAAAAATTACCATTATGTCTAATTTAAACAACGAATCAAACACGAATCAAACAGGTTTTAAAGTAGCAATTCTCGCTTTAGGTTTATTTCTTTTAGCAGCATTAGGTGGTGTTTACCATTACAGCAATCAATCAGATGCTTTTGCTAATAAAACCACTTTACTAAAATCAGAATTGACAGAACTCAACGATGAGAAATTAGGATTAGAAGCGGAAGTCAGTCAGTTGACCACTACTTATGAAGCGGAAACGGTAAAGAATACAGAACTGGAAGCTAAAATAGTAGATGCGGAAACAAAGATAAAAGGCTTAAAAGGGCGTATTCTAAAAATTAAAAAGGAATTGTCTGAGACAAAAATCAGCAACGAAGAAATGCAACAACGCATCGCTGCTTTAAATGCTTCTAAAGAAGAATTATTTGCACAAATCGCCAGTTTGGAAACAGATAATAAAGGCCTTAATGCGGACAAAGAATCTTTAGATGTAGAACTAGCCGCTGCCAATGATGAAAACACGGAATTAGTGGCACAAGTTGAAGCTTTGACCGCCAAGACAACTAAAATGCAACAGCGCTTATTTACTCTAGCTCCAGCAGGTTTTCAAGCTACTAGTTTTCAAATTCAGGTAGCAGGTCGTAAAGAAAAATTAACGTCTAAGGCGAAGCAAGCTAGAGCAATTAAAGTAAATTTTGACTTGGCTAATATTCCTACAGCCTTACAAAAGGAACATGAAATCTATTTGGTAGTAACGGATGGAGAAGGTGTTCCTGTTTCAAAAATCGCCTCTACGCCAATGGACGTTCCAACAGCAGAGGGAGACTTGAAAGTAGAAGTAGCGGATATGGAAACCATCGCTTTAAACGAAAATCAAAATTTAAGCTTGGCTTTTCAACCTACGGATAAAATGGATGCAGGCTTGTATAATGTGGCTTTATGGTCCAACGCTGGATATTTGGGCTCGGCAGCATTTAGCTTAAGGTAATAATTGTCAATAATTTGGAACTATATTCATAGGATTTGTGCAAAACAAATCTACTGACCCGAAGCTTCGTGGGAGCAGCTTCGGGCTTTTTTATGCTAAAGGGCATCATTTTTGTTTGACTTAAAATATATACTCCCCCCACTTAATGGTTTAAATCATCTTGCGTCCAATTTTCATGTTTCATAAAAGGCCTACCCTCATAAACATATTCTCTTAACACCTTGACAATTTACCATCATGAAAAAAAAATTTAACCTACGCCTTTTAACGTTTCAATTAGCGCTTCTTGTTTTACCACTATTACTAGCTTTTTCGACTACTGAAAATTCACCTAGACTGGAAACCGCTAAAGTCACCGATTGTGTATACACTTATATTTTGGAAGCTAAAAATGGGCGGTTTACCGTCTCCCTATTATCAAATCAAACGATTAATCCTCCTTATCATACTACTGCCACCGCTCAAGTAACCTTAAAAGTACCGACAGGAAATTTTCAAGTAAGCAATCTTGAAAATTTAATTGAAGGGGTAGAATTTAGTCAAAATGGTCGCTCGAATGCGCCCAACGAAGATTCCGCCTACGATTATATCGTTTTTGGCTTAGCTAGTTTTGGTACTAGAAATATCCGTTATCAAAAAGATGGAATCATTCCTTTGTTCTCTTTTGAAAATGGTGGGGATTGTACAGGGCAACCTATTGTGCTCATGGAAAATTTCACGGATCCATTTTATCCACCTAATAGTGAACGAGCTAATGTGAGTCAGCAAATTACCGTTGCTAAAACGGGCGCAGATTTATCTATTGTTTGTATTGATAGTAATTCCGTATCTGATTGTGGAGAAAAATTGAGTAAGAAGGACCTTAAAAGGTTGGAGAAAGAAAGGAATTCTGAGGAGTAGAAAGGTAAAGGGGGAAATCTAAAATCTAAAATTTTAAAGTGTCTTAGACACAAGTAAATCTATAAATTAATTTATACAAAAGTGCTTTTTGAGCTTCGGTTCGAAAAGCACTTTTGTTGTTTAAACCTGTATTTTTTTATTAAAAACAAGCCTTTTACCTATTATTTCTTACAAAAAATACATTTTCATAGACAAAAAGTAAATTTTAGTTGCATAAAAGTAAATTACACTTTACATTTGTAATGTATACTTTACATTTTGACAACAACCAAATACTTTAACAATGAAAATTCAACTTTTGCCTAATTATTTTAAATGGATTGGATTAGTGATGGTTATTGGAGGGGGAATTCCTTCTTTTATAAAAGGATGGAATGAAGGATATTCTGCAGGAGCAGGAGATTCTTCTGCAAATTTTCCTTATGACTTCTCTGAACAAACCCTTTTAATTACTGCTCTTATTTCCTTAATGGGAATGATTGTCTATGCACTTTCTAAAGAAAAAATTGAAGACGAGTTTATTAAAATTTTAAGATGGCAATCCGTAACAATCGCCTTCGTCATTTCAATTGCGATTGTTATCATCGATGTGCTATTACATGGAACTAAAGACATCATTGATGGTCAGTTTCTAACAGAATTACAATTAATTATTTACCTAATTGTCTTTGCGGTCAAGAAAAGAAGTAACCTTGGAGAAATCGTATAAACCTTTAAAATCAATACAATGAATTATCTAATATTCTATTGTCTTATTCAAGTATTTATCCTACTCTTAAAGGATTTTTATAATTATTAACACTTAAAACCTATCAAAATGAATATTCAAATATTGCCACACATTTTTAAAAAAATTGGCCTATTTCTTTTTATTGCTTATCCAGTTGGTCATTTTTTATTGGGCTTTTTTGACCCTTTTCAAGAAAATGATAAAATGGGATTTCATCCCTTTTGGGGAGCCGCACTAGAAATCGGTGCATTAATAGGTGTTATCATTTATTTTATTTCAAAAGAAAAAGTAGAAGATGAATTGGTAAAACGAATTCGTTTAGAATCGATGAGTATCGCTTTTCTCTTGAGTGTAGGTACTTTACTCATTATATCCGTTACCTCAATTGGAAATAGCGTAGATGCAGCCATCATGTTTTTATTGCAATTGACCTTGTTCTTGGTCATTTACCATTATCAAAAAAGAAGTTTCGACTTATGAAAAATATGATAAAAGTGGAGCGAGCTCGTCACGATTTGACACAAGCAGACCTTGCTGAAAAAATACAAGTTTCTCGACAAACCATTCATGCCATTGAAAAAGGAAAGTTTGTGCCTTCAACTATCTTGGCATTAAAAATGGCTCGCTTTTTTGAAATAAAAGTAGAAGAGCTATTTATATTGGAGGAAGGTGATTGACGTTTTAGTGGGACTGTCTCATAAGTAAAATTTAAAAACCGAATAAAAGGTGGATTTATTTTGGTAAAAAATCATACATCATATATTTTAAATCATACATCATACATCTGTAAAATTTGGATT
>CALLVC010000132.1 GCA_938010785.1 uncultured Saprospiraceae bacterium | reverse complement strand
AACAATGCTGCTTTTAATTTACTACAGTCTCAGGGCATTAAACCTACTAAAGATAATTTTGCTAAATTTTCCAATAAAGTCAATGAACTATACAAATTGTTTAACTTCTTTTAGAACCAATCACCCCTGCTTTGGAGGGGGTAAGGGGGGAGGAAATCCACATTTTATTCGGTTTTTAAATTTTAGTTTTTACTTATGAGACAGCCTCGTTGAATTTCGACAAAAAAGTTAGTTATAAATTCATTTTCACATAATTTTTTTTGAACCTTTATTATTTACAACCTAATCGTCGTTAAATAAAATGCAAGCAAAAATCTCCCAATTCTGGCAATGGTTTACTTATAACGAAGCTATTTTTAGAAATGAGCAAACTGCAGAAAAAGCAAAAGAAATATTGGACAATCAAGTCCTCTCTTTTGGCAGATTTGCTTGGGGAATAGACCCCGGTCATCAGAAGTCTTTTGTGTTTTCTTTCTCACCGAATAATGATAAAAAATTATTAGCATTAAGTAAACAAATCGTCCAAGCGGCTCCCAATTTGCCGATGTGGGAATTTAGATATTGTCTGCCAGCCAAGGAAAATTGGGGTTTTAAATTTTCGATGCTCAATAATTTAATCGTTTTACAGACCTTTGATGCGGCTGAATGGCAATTTGTACTAATCGAAGAAGAAGATTATCGAGTCAGTGTGGAAATCAAAGCGGACAATCTGGATAGTTTAGATATGGATGATAAGAAAGTAGCGATTAGTCGAGCGGTAAATAATTTGATTGGCGAAGAATTGCGGATTAATGAAATCTATTCCATCAAACCTGTACATCGTTTTGACCCAAGAGATAAAGAATGGGTTTATCCAATGACCGAATTTCGGGAGCGATTTTTATATTTTGTGGAATGATATCGTTCCTTAGCGATAAATCACACTAAATAAGTCTAATATCCGTGTCCCTTCACTAATCCGTGGTAAAATATTTCTATCACGGATTAGTAAAGGGACACGGATATTAGTTTAATTAGTCTTATCCAATATAATATAATATACCAAACTTTAACTATGAAAAAATTAACCATCCTATTTCTTTGCATCACAACTAGTATTACCCTCCAAGCTCAACAAGTAGAATCCTATGACTATTTTCGTCAAGATAAAGACATGATTAGTCAAGGGGTGCAAGCCATCTTAACGTGTAATGGTTTATTCACTTCCAATCGAACGATTGAGCAAGTTTATGATAATGAGTTAAAATATTTACCACAGCCAATTGGCACCGCCAAAGGAGGCGATTATAAAATTGATTATGATAGAAAAACGGTGGCTATTGGTGTGCCTGGCGGTGTGCCTGTTATGCGTGCTGTCTATCGAGAAGGCATTGGTTGTGTGATGTTAGCACCTGACCAGACTTTTGAGGTGATAGAGGAATTACCGATTCAGACTTTAGCGCCTTTGGCAGGCGATGCTGCTAAAATAGCTTGGCCTGATGGGGATTTAGTACCAACTATTAACTTACCGAAGGAAGTCAATGTGACGGGACTATTGGCTGCATCAGATTGGGCATTTGACCGAGCAACACCAGAGCAAAATACTTTAAGTTTAATCGTAGTCCACAAAGGAAAAATTATCCATGAGCGCTATGCAGAAGGCGTAGATAAAGACACAAAAACTAGAACTTGGTCTACTGCAAAAAGTATAGCAGCTACGCTGTTTGGCATTCTTTCAGACCAAGGAAAAATGCATTTAGATAAGCCTTTAGGTTTTGAATGGTTGCCCAAAATAAAGTCTCCGAATGCTGATGACCCACGAAATGAAATCACTTTACGGCATGTTTTAAATATGTCAAGTGGCTTGTATAATGTAGACAGCCATGTGCGTCGAGCGGAATATTCCACGGGTTCAGGTTTAGCTTATTGGGCAGGTGCGAGTTCTGTCAAAGGCGCATTGAATAGAGGGTTGATTCGAAAGCCAGGGACGTATTGGGATTATGAAAATTATGAGACTTTATTAGCGGTATATGCGATGAAAAAAGCATTAGGAGAAGACGCTAAAACCTACCAAGAATTTCCAAGAAAAGCCTTATTGGATAAAATAGGGATGCGGAATACCTTTTTGAGTACCGACCGATTTGGAGACTTTATCTTAAGTAGTCAAGTGTATACGAATGCCAGAGATTTAGCTCGATTTGGGATTTTATACCAGCAAAATGGCCAATGGAATGGCGAACAAATTATTTCTGAAGATTGGATTAAGTTTGTTCGAACACCAGCACCTTCTACTGCTAAAATTGGCAATTTTTATGGTGGTCAATTTTGGTTAGTACCAGATGATAGAACAGATGTTCCAAAAGATGCTTATGCGACTGCGGGTAATCGTGGACAATATGTGATTATTGTGCCTTCCCATGATTTGGTGATTGTACGTCGAGGATTGGATTATGGTCGTCAGGGGTTCAATCGTTGGGATTTGACTAGGGAAGTATTGAAGGCTTTTAATTAAATAAAAATTTTTAGACTCGGTAGTAAAGCCTTTGCTAGATGTCCAAAATCTATGTCATAGACACAAGTGAACCTTCCCTACTTATAGTGCCGTTAGGTACTTAACATGGGTAATTCTCAGTGATAAAAGTAAACGCTAAGCGTGCCGTAGGTACGTAATATGGGTAGCCTTCATGATTTTTTAATTCTAGGGAGGTGTTGGGGAGACTTGTTTTTTAAAATAGGTTAAATGGTGGGTAATTGTTAGGAATCAAAAAGTATTCCAAGTGCTTAGCAGGAGATTATTAATAAATGATTATTAATTAATTCAAGTTGCGGACAATTTGGTAGTACAGTGCTTTAGCCTGTCCTGTTCAGCGACCTTTAGGTCGGTATATTTAATTTTGTACTTATTTTGAATAAAATCAAGGTCTAAAGACCTTTTAACGGGACAGGCTAAAGCGCTGTACTACCAGTTTTAAACTTGTCCGCAACTTGGATTAATTATTTTCTAGACGCTTCCGAACACGTTTAAAATAAGCATTATCCATCTTAAAAATTTAATCCCCACTTACTCTAACAAAGGACTTGGTAAATACTTCTGAGCCTATCTTAATTTTGCAATAGTACAAACCTGCAATTAGCGCATCCGCGGGCATTTCCACCGTCAAAAGTCCTTTATCAATCAGTTTACGGTGTGTTAAATTATTAATTTGTTTGCCTAAGACATCATATACCTGAATCTCTAAAGTTCCCGCTTTATAGGCATCTATTTCTAAAGTAAAACTGCTCACTACAGGGTTAGGGTATAGCTTAATTTCATGTGTTCCAATTGGTGTAGCAGATAAATTATTAACTCTAGACTGAGCAGATTGGTCTAAGGTAGAAGACGAGCAAGCTGCAATCTTTGCGGTAAAATCACTACCCGCCATCGCATGAAAGCCGGGCATTAGGGTAATGGATTCTTCTGCGACGTAAAAAGTTTGGTCGGTTGTTTCCACCATGCCCGTAGAGGTAATAGTGGCATCCGTTCGGTAAACAATTGCTTCAGTTGTATCTAAAACGATAGCACCCGTTTCACAAGGGAAATCCGCCAAAGCTAAGGCATGGATTTGGGTAGATAATTCACACTCAGTTCCATTGGCATCCATGACAACAGCAGAAAGTTCATAATCTCCATTTGTTAGATTTTGTAAATCGGGTAATTCTGACCATTCATAAGGCGCTGAATTATCAGCAGCAATCCAAGTATCATCTAAATATAAAGCAACGGAATTGATTGCTGCTTCTCCCGCTGTTACGGCTACTTTAACTTCAGAAATCGTTGAAGTTTCCAGCACGGACTGGTCAATGGTTGGCGTAGTAAATTCAATTTGAGGACAACTCACCGCATTAAAGGAAATCTTGCTAATTCCTCGGCAAGAATTGGGGTCATCCAGTGAACTAATTAAGACATATCTAGCGGAAATATTAGAAAAGTCAGGTCCTTCAAATCCTGCATAATTGGCATTTCCTGTTGCCAAATCCCAGTTATAAGTACCTAATTCTTGCCAATGAATCCCATCCGTAGAATAATCAATAACTACTTGTTGAAATCCTGCGGCTACTGCACCATCAGCATTGTAATTCCAAACTTGGGTTGTCCCTAAATTATACGCATTCCCAAAGTCATATTGAATCCAATGTTGTCCATTTCGTTCAGCATTTGGGGCATCACTTAAAGGGGTACAAGACAACCATGCATCATCGGCACGATTGCTGACTTCATTGGTTGTTTCGCATTCATCGGGTACGATATAGGAAGTGGAAGGGTCATCACAGTCAGGGGCAACACAAGGCGTTCCTGCACATCCACAGTTACCATCCCACACATCATTTGCCGTATATGGGTCGCCATCATTACAACTTACGCCAGCCGTTATACAAACGGTTTTACAGGTGTAATCGTAAAAATAGAAAGTTGGAATCCGTAACCATTCATCTCTCGTTTGGTAAGGTGTTTTCCAAAATAAATGGAATTGCTGATAATTGTTTGCTGCGCCTTTATTTCTAAATTCTATGTAATAGTATTTGTCTGCTTCTAATAGCAGGTTTTCTACCGTTTGGTCATGTGGATTATTACCATAATCAACGTCATGACTATATGCACCAGCCCACCAATAGGTACGCATTTCGTTCGCTGTTTTGTTCGCAGGGTCATCATCTGAACTGATGTAACACACATTTTGATGAGAGCCTGTAATATTAAAACTGTATAATCCAGTCACTGGAACTTGGATATATGCTTGCACGTAAGTCCCATAATTAGGTTCAAAACCTTCATCTAAATTATAGAGTTGTAAAAAATGGTCTTCCAATGGTACAATCGTATCAGATAGCGTACCATTATCAATTTCTGTATCTAACACACTAAGTGCTGTTCCAGCTAAATTGTTGTACATATAAGTTTCTATCAATCCTCGTTCTCCGACACAAGTATTAGTGGTAGTTGGGTTGCCAGTACAATTACAATTGCCATCTTCTTGGTCGTTTTCTGTCTGCGCATTTCCATCATCACACAGGATTCCTCTTTCTGGACAGGTCGTATCACAAGCATCATAAAGGTAGTCTCCGCCTACGGTAAGCCAAAGGTCGGAGCTAATGCCGCCAGTCAAAAAGTCTCCCTTCCATTCTACTGTAGCATAATCTTGACCAGCTAATTCAAAATGATTTAATTCAAAATAATAATATTGATTAGCCACCAAGGTAATGGTATCTAAGCTCGCTATATTACTCGTATCTCCATTGATGAGGACTAAATTATCGGGGGTATTATCAGTACTTAAGTTAAAATAAACTTCATCATCTCCATTGACATTAAAAACTACTTGCCCACCAGTTTCCGAACGTAAAAATCCCCTCACTTGAGAACCATATCGGTCATTATAATTGGGTGGAGTAGAGAGTGAGTTTAGTGTGCGGACATAATCTGGTCCATTCGGAAACCTATCAAGCCTATAAAAATCTTCTATGTTCCAAGCAAATAGAGGAACGTCTTTCCAATATCGCCAACGAACCTCGCCTTGCGCGCTATCGCATTGACCGAAGGCAGATTGACTGAAAATAAGCAGGAAAAAGAAGCTATAAAAACGATTCATATTATTATGAATTAGGATTTGATATTGATTGATGAATGGGTAATGTTTTAATTGGTAGCACAAGATTTAGCTTGTTCGGGACGCTGGCCTTCAGGCTAGCTAATTATAGATTTTATTTTAACAGGTCTAAAGACACTGTATCCTGAACAAACTGAAGTTTGTGCTACCAGCTAAACAAACATCCCAATCGGAGGACTCCCCGCCGAATACGAATAAAAATTACCGATATTAGGTAAGATGTAACTCAAATCATTCGAAGACGCACCAAACCAAAGTGCTAATTCTGCATAAAATTCATCCACAGAGGTAGTCGGTACAAACCGACCTCGTTCATCTATATTCAGCGCATCGTTTAAGGCGATATTAGGGTATTGACCAAAAATATTACCACCGTCAATCGCTCCACCCATTATCATCTGATTGCCACCCCAAGCATGGTCAGAACCATTGCCGTTAGAAGTCAAGGTTCGTGCAAAATCCGAAATCGTAAAAGTCACCACATCATTTTCTAAGCCTAATACTTCCATTGCTTGATAAAATTCGCCCATTGCATTACTTAGAATAGGCAACATTCTACCTTGATTTAAGAGGACTTCATCGTGGTGGTCCCATCCGCCAAAAGTGGTGAAAAAGATTTGCCGATTATTTCCTAAGTGCTGTTGGACGCTGATAATTTCAGCCATCATCCGCATATCTTGAGATAAGCGAGCTTCACTAAAAGTGACAGGAATAGCAGGCTTTTTAGAAAGGGCGGATTTAAATAAATCAATACTTTCTACGGTCTGGCGAGTTAAAGAACTATAAGTATCTTGAAAGATATTTGAATAAACATCTTCCACCATATTATTGACCACTTGACCTCTGGATTGGGTCAAATATCCTCGATTGGGCCACCAAGTTGGCGGTGCTTCAAAGCCCAAATTATCGGGTGTTGCATTGTTGGCAATCGAGTATTCGATAACTGTATTTCCAGCTTGGAAACGGTTTTTCCCATCCAAAGAAATATTCATTGACACACCGTCAATCCCACACATATCTTTCAGCATATCTGCCATTCGACCACCGACGCCAACTGCCGTTCTACTCTGCGGTACAGAAGTTTGCCATTGCATGATTTGGTCCGCATGAGAATATAATCCAAGCGGTATTTGCTTCGAGCCAGAATACAAATCGTCTACATCTATAATTGGCTCAATTAAAGTACCGATATTAGACACAAAAGATAAATTACCCGCATCAAACAGATTTTTGACGGAAGTCATCCCATTATGAATACCAAAGGAACGACCAGGCGTATTGGTCGGATTAATGCCTAATAAATCACTGGTGCCCAAAGCTAGACTACCTCTAACCGCTTGATAATCTGCAAATTCTGAAGCCTCTTGCGGTACTAGCATATTAAACGAATCAGCGCCACCTGCTAATAAAATACAGACCATAGCTTTATAGTCACCGTTATTCCCAATAATATGTGGTCTTGCAGCGGCTGTATTTATCATGCCTAAATTCAGGGCGGTGGATAAAAATGCGGTCGAACCAATAGCGGCACAACTGGCTTGCCCTAAAAATTGTCGTCTTGATATATTTTTTTTTCTACTCATAATTTTTGGATACTGGATACTGGATACTGGATTTTGCCTACTGCCAACTGCCAACTGCCCCTACCGATTAATTAAATATTCAGGGCTTGACATAGTTAAATAAATAGCCATATTGACGCGTTGTCGTTTCAAAAACAGGGTATTTTCTTCGTTGTATCCTTGATTAGGCATTTCTTGTATGACAGGAATCATTAAGTCTTTGGACCGTTGGGAAATTTGCCCATGAGCCAAGATTAAATCTAGTCTATCTAGTAATTCTTGAATTTTGTTATCATCGGTTAGTGCCATTTCAGCGGATAAATCCAATTCAGGGTAATCTCCTTCGTTGGCAGAATTCTCAAAACCTAAACCCCAATCATCCACAATTGCGCCATAGAATAGCCATAGATTTAGAGCATTCATATAACCAGAAATGGTCTGAGAATTAGTAATTTGAAATTCGGGTGCATATTTGCCTGCTTCAGCTATTGGTCCAATTGGCTGATAATCCGCTTGAAAGAAATTAAAAACACTTGGCGAGGCAAAGACCTTTTGGTCAAATCGGTCCATGATACTAACCATCGCATTTCGGTTGGGTCCATTCTCTGAACTTAAATCAAAACTGTGGACGAGTTGCAAATAACGGACAAACGGTTCTCGCAGCATACCAAAAGTTGGGTCAGCTGCTGCCTCACAGTTTCTAGCCTCATCATCTAATAAAATGGCTTTTATAACAGCTTGCATATCACCCCGCACATTGCTGTAATGACTTTCCCCATTAAATGCCTTCGCCACTCTTTCCACATAAGCAGGACTAGGATTAGAAGTTACTAATCGTTGGATTAATAATTTTCCAATAAAAGGACCAACATTTGGATGATTGAATAAATGGTCCAATGCTTCATTAATATCTGCCAGCCCATCAACAGGCGTTCGAGGTTGAACCACATATCCATTCAGTAAATTCTTGGCATTGGGGTCGTGATACTCGTTTACCATCGTCATAGTTTGGACAATATCTTCATTAGGAGTCAATGAACCACAACCAAATTCACACCAAGGATTAGCCCAAGTATAACCCGTGAAAATCTTAGACATTTCAGCAATATCCACGTTGTCATAAGTTGGAATAGGATTTCCATTTCCGTCCAGTTGACAAGTGCCATCCATATTTAATTCACAAAGCCCGATGGTAAATAATTGCATGACCTCCCTCGCATAATTTTCATCGGGAAAACTAACCATTCGGCTTAGGGTATCAGGCGGCCAAACACTCCAATCTAAGTCATAGATAGTATCTTGTTTTGGATTATTCATATAAGTCAGGTACAAACCCATAGCAGGTTGCTCGGTCACTTTACCTAAAATATCTCGATAATTTCCAAAGGCATTATCGAGTAACATATCATAATAATGGGCAAAAGGGTAGGGGTTTTCACCAAAAGAAGAGTTTACCGAAATGACTAAAATTTCAGTTAAGGCTAAAGCGATTCTTTGTCGTAAAACATCATTGGTAGACATAGAATATTCCCAAAAAGCATAATCCCAAAACCATAAAAAAGCACCACCATCGGGGTCGCCAGTACCAGCATTTCTTACATCCCTTATTTCTATTATTTTGTCCACACAATTAAACCCTCTCGGAGTAGCAAATTGTTGTTCCAGCCAATTTTCTAATCCAATACCACCCAAAGCCATTATCTCGGAATAATTTGGGCCAAAAGAAGCCTGCTGTAAAAAACGAGAAGCTGCATTATTATTAGGCGTAAAGCCTTCATTGGACAAGGTATTAGCGCCATTAGTACCCGCTTGGGTATTACTCGTCGTGACAACCACATCCGAATTTTGACCAACGCCAATCAATACAGGAGTTGCTTGCGCAAATAGAAAAGAAGTAATACCTAAACAAATCAACAAAGCGAAAAAACGCTGTTGGTGAAGGTTATTCATATAACAGGATTTAGTGTGTGTTAAAAGTAGTATCAGCTTGTGCTTATTGCAGGAGGTATTTATTTTAAAACAGTAACAGTATAAGGCAAGTTTTTTATAGTCTTTAATCGCAGCTAGATGTTAACACGAAAATCATATATTTTATTTTAAAATAAAAATATATTTTTTCTTTTATTGAAAAATGGCTGATAGTTGTCAATTGGAGAAGGACAGGAAGGAGGGATTAATATTATTTTAATAGCAAAAAATAGTCCAAAAGAAGAAAAATCCGTTGTCCTTAAATTATCTATGGGACGATGAAAAAATAAATTTACATTCTGTCGGAATAATTGACGAACAAAACGATTCACTTTAAGAGACTTCGACAATTATTCCGACTTAAGAAGAATGTAAATTTATTTTTGTCCCACTACTATTGTAGGTAATTATTTTTGAGTGCGATATTTTTTTGAAACACAAAAGGGGCACAAAGTACACAAAAGAGGTTCACAAAAGTTTTAAATTATTCTTTTTAAAACGTAAACACGCTAAACTGAAATTTGCTATTTATCCATCAAAGGAAAACCTACAGTTCATAGAGTAAGAACACGTTAAAAAAGGAACACGACCTAGAACATGAACCCGTACGTGAACCGCTTTAGCGGATTGGATGCTTAAGTACGACCCACAAAAATCATGTCATCCTGTTCAATTCGATAACCGTAATCTCTGGCCACATCCCAATCCGTCCAGGAAAAGCCAAGAATCCAAATCCTCGATTGATATACAAATATTGCTTTGCTTCTTCGTACAGTCCCATCCATTTATCATAGCGATATTGGGCAGGGGACCACTTAAAACCGGGCATATTAATACCAAATTGGAAACCGTGCGTATGCCCACTTAAAGTCAAATGAATATGTTTTTGGTGAGGAATCACCTTTTCATCCCAATGTGTTGGGTCATGCGATAGCAACACACAAAATTCATCCGCTTTAGCATTCGTCAGTGCCTTATCAATATCCCCTCTTTTGGGAAACCAACGACCACGCCCCCAATTTTCAACGCCCATCAAACAGATACGTTCGCCATCTTTTTCAATAAAGGTGTTTTCATTATTTAGGAGTTTAAAACCCATGGCTTGATATTTTTTATAAAAATCCGCCCAATAAGCCGTTTCTGCTGAAGGATTATTATCTGGTACCCCATAATAATCATGATTTCCTAAGACGGAAAATTTGCCATGTTTGGCTTTCATTTCTTTAAAAACATCAATGTATTCATCCACTTCATCTTTATCCGAATTGACCAAATCTCCTGTGAAAACTACGACATCCGCTTCCTGTTCATTAATCATCCGAACGCCTTTTGCCACCCCACTTTTACTATCCAAACTGCCCGCATGAATATCTGAAATTTGCACAATTTTAAAGCCTTCAAAAGCAGGCGGTAAATCAGCAAAAGCTAATTTTACTTTATTGACGGTATAAGCATATTTACCTTTTGTGATGCCATACAACATCGTCGAAAAAGGAATAGCCGCAATACCCGTAGCTGCTAAAGTCAAAAAGCGCCGACGACTAGGAAAGATGGAGGTATTATCCTCAAAGTCTTTTCCTTTTACCAGCATGGCGATAAAACTCCCCAAGCCATAAAGCACACGTCCCAAATCTTGTGGCAATAGAAACAGCACAAAAACTAGTTTAGAAACAATAGCGGTCAAAATAATTCCCAAATAAATATTTGAGTCAGTACTACTAAAAAATCCGCCACCTGTAAAAGCAGCATGAAAGCGATAAAAACTATAATAAATAAAGGCACTCATTAGCCAATAAGCTATCGAGAAAATAAGCCGATTTTGCTTAGTTTTAAACAATGATTTTAATCCGAAAAAGGTATAAATATCTAGGAAGACATAGATAAGCGTAATCGTATAAAATTGACTTAGACGGGACCTCATTTATTATTTTTTGAACGATGATTTTCTAATTTTCTACAAAAATAACCTAAGATTCTGATGGAAAGTTGAGGATTGTTGAAAATTAGTTTATGTGGTTGAATTAGGACGATAAATTCTAATTACTTTTTTTGAAAGTGGTTCATTTTTAATAGTTGCTTGCTTAATTCTGTCAGCTAAACCTTCGTACTGATTATCATAAGTACAGGCAACAATGCCCGAGTGGTTATCATCTTTTTTATGGAGTTTAAAAAAATCTTTTCTATTAAAGGTGAGTAAAGCGCGATTTTTGGAAGTAGCAAATTGAAGCACAGCATCGTCGGGAATTCTTTGGTTGGCATTTCCAGCCTCTAATGAAGTTAAAACATCAAAGCCATGTATTCGCAAATATTCAACTACTTGCAAATCGAAGTTTTCATTGGCATAAAATTTAGTTTTCATAATCTAAAGCTTCGTTTTCTTTGATTTCAGCATCAATTTCTTCTTTATGAATTCTATAATATGCCCAAGCATTGGTCAAGTCTTCAGCACGTAAAGTAGGATAAGATTGTAACAAAGCCGCTTCCGAAGTCCCTAAATTTCTGGCTTCCACCAATAACCAAACGGGTATTCTAGTACGGACAATACAAGCACTACCGCCACAAACATTTTTTGTTTTTTCAATACCAATAGCAGCTTGCCCTACATCATTAAATAGCCATTTCATCAACTGAGCCTTTTCTCCTATTGACATTTCCATCAGCAATGCTTCTATTTTCTTTAATGCAGTCATCTTTTATTTTTTATCAAATATACAATTTTTAAAAAAAACTGTTTGTTTCTTGTGAAAGTTTAGCATTGCAGTCCATTGAATTTAGTTATTTCAAAGACTTTCTCTTTAGGAAGTTTTTCATCTTACAGCAGGTAGGGCAATGGCTTTTCGATAAGCTTGATAAACGGTTATGGTGTCGTTATCATAAACCGCTCTGATTTGTTTCATTTTGTCTTTCATGAGATTTTTAAGTTGTAAAATTTTCGTTTTGAAAGTTGATTTTTTGTTACTTTCACCAAAGTAAACTCAATTTCTTTGGTTATAGTTCCATTTGTTTTTAAAAAAACGAAAAATCATGGCAAAGCACCTACATACCTTCTTCAGTATAGCACTAGTTGCATTCTTCCCAAATCTTACCTTTAGCCAAAACCTCCAAAATTTCACAGAACAAGCACTATTCACCAACGAGAATGACGGCTACCAATGCTTTCGAATACCCGCCATACTCACCGCACCCAATGGCGATTTATTAGCCTTTGCGGAAGGTCGAGTCAAAGGCTGCAATGACTATGGAGATGTAGAAATAGTACTGCGAAGAAGTGCAGACAATGGACAAACTTGGTCCAAACTAGAAGTAGTGGCGAATAATGGGGAATTACAAGCAGGCAATCCAGCGCCTGTAGTTGATTATTTAGACCCAAATTATCCAGAAGGGCGACTCTTTTTGTTCTATAATATCGGCGATGCTTCTGAACATGACATTAGAAAAGGCAAAGGATTAAGAGAGGTTTTATATATCACTTCCACCGATAATGGGCAAACATGGTCAACACCGACAAACATCAC
>CALLVC010000131.1 GCA_938010785.1 uncultured Saprospiraceae bacterium | reverse complement strand
CCTAAATTTTTACTGGCTTCTTCATTGGCATAAAATACTTTAGCATCTTCGTCTATCCAAAATATCATATCACTCGCTCGGTCTATCGTAGACATCGATAATTTAATCTTTTCGTCTCGAACTTTTTTATTACTTAAATCTCTAATATGAGAACAGGCTAGGGCTTTTCCTTCATACTCTATATAGTTGGCAGATATAGAAACTGGAATCGCATCACCATTTTTTTTGTAATAATTGGTTTCTAAATTCAGTTGCTTTTTTTCTTTAAAACTTTGCCATACTTTAGGCCAATTTTCCTTTGGAAAGTCGCCAGAAATCGCAAAAGGGTCTATTTCATAAATCTCATCTCTATCATAGCCCAACAGCTCCAAGGCTCTATTATTGACGTATTCAAAACTCCCATCTTCTCGTACCCAAAAAATCATCTCTATCGCATTATCGACGGCAAATTGTGTCAATTGCCAGCTTTTTTCCTGTATCTTTTGTTCGTTTAAATCTTTGATAAAGAGGCAATTAAACGCTTTTCCTTGATACTGTATAAAATTCAAGGATACCCAAACGGGCAGCTGCGTTCCTTCTTTTGTAACGTGTAAGGACTCATATTCTAACATCCCTCTATCGGCTAATTCTTCCCAATGCGCCGAATAATTTTCTTTATTCAACGAGGGTATCAGATTAAACACCGTGACGGCTTTAAACTCTACAATAGAATAGTAATCATAGGTTAAAGCAGCTGCTTGATTGGCATAGGTGATACTTCCTTTTTCATCAATCCAGAGAATAGGGTCTGGAGCATAATCCATACAAAACTGCGCCAAATACATTTCTTCAGTTCGACCAGACACGCTAGACATATCTTGAATGGTACCATAAATTTTTACGGTTCTATCCTCCAAGAAAAGGGGCTTTGCTACAAGATTGATACTCGAAAGACCATGATTATCTCGCTGTTTTAAATCTAATTCTAACTTAAAAAACTCCCCCGTTTTAATCGCATGTTTTATATTAGATAGTAATTGGTCGGCAGATTGTGTGCTCAAGATATTCCCTAAAAAAGACTGCATGGTATCAACATCCAAGGTAAACTTTTCGGGTAAATTAAATAACTTATTAAATTGAGGCGTAAAGAAGAATTCTTTATGCACTAAATCCCATTCCCAAGCCGCTACACTGGTAATCTCTGAAGCTATGTTTAATAAATCTTCAAACCGACTAGAAGAGATTAAGTCTTCCACCACACCACAAGCATAACGTGCAGTTCCTAAGGTGACCAACTCCCACTTTATTTTAACTGGAAATAATTCATCGTCAGCAGTGAGGTGTTCTGCCTCTAAAATGACTGATGTTTCTTTGGAAAGCTGCTTCCATAATTTTCGCCAAGCCATCACACTCAGGTGTGGATTAATTTCGAAAATCATTTTTTCTGCACAGGCTGCCTTTTCATAACCAATTTGATTCGCAAAAGTCGAATTGACGCCAATGACTACTCCTTTTTCATTGAGAAAAATAGCTCCTCGATTGCTTATTTCCAAAGCATCGATATAGACGGATAAGATTTGATTAATATTAGTGGAAGAATCTGGCATGAATCCATTTTAAGCATGAATTGTTTTTTACCTAGTCGTAGTGTGCGATAGGTAGTAACAAGTTTTTTATCAATGGAAGCTCTTTAGAATGAATTAAAGAGGATGGCTCTTATGACTGCCAAAATCTTTAAATCTACTATGGACACAAGATAGACTTAATAGTTGGAAAACCCTAAAAAAAGGCAACAAATAGCATTTTTTTTGATGAAATATCAGCATTTTAATGTACTTAATTTTGGTAATTTTAAAATAAAATAGATTTCTTCTTTGGTGCATAAAGGCACTCAATTGAACATCCTTTATACTCGTTCATTTTAGGGAAAAAAATAACCAAGTCATTAAACACTCTCGTCATACCATCCACATTATAAAGCATTATCATATTTGCTACTAGGTGATTGTACTTGATAATTTTGCTTTGCTCATGCTGCATATTTTCAGGGATAGTTTTATTGGCAAAAGCTGCCCAGTTGGCGAACTGGTTAAATTCTTCGCTCTTGTTAGTAGCAGCAAAAATCACTTTCCTTAATTCTACATCATGAACATAATCCATGAGGAAGATGGTTCTGACTGCCCTTCCCAATTCTCTGAAGGCAAAGTAGAGTTTGTTTTTTCGACTTTGAGAATTGAGTCTTCTTAAAATAGTAGAGGGTGTTATCTTCCCTTTTTTGATGGACAAAACAATCCGCAGCATATCTTTTAAATGCTTTTCAATCAATTCCCAGTTGATAGTCTCGGTAAACAGTTCATCAATATGCTCGTAGGATGTCCCTTTTTCTGGTCGGAAGAAGACCTTGCTTTTGATACCTCTAATACGAGGTAACAGTCTAATACCTAGCAAATAAGCAAGATCAAAAACAACGGTACTTTGAGCATGAGTATCACCATACACCGTATCTGGTTGTAGTTTTGATTCGTTTTTGATTAATCCGTCCAGTATATATAATGCTTCATAAACACCGCAGGGGATGAAGTGAGAAAATAAGGCAATATAATTATCTGCTACATGATAATAGGCTACACCACCATAAGCCCCATAACGAATATGATACTGTGTAAACAGATTTTTTTGATAAGTACTCCAATGTGTTCCATCAGCAGAGGCACTTTGTCCCGTCCCCCAAAACTTGGGTAATTGGAATTGTTTGTAAGCATTGATGACTTTGGTAATGGCATTATTTAACCGTTCTTCATTTACATGGTGGTCATGTATCCATGCTAGTTGCTTACGAGAAGCTCCCTCGATTGACCTTGCTGCTTGAGTCGGTCCCATAAAACAACCAT
>CALLVC010000130.1 GCA_938010785.1 uncultured Saprospiraceae bacterium | reverse complement strand
CGGTCAACTCTTTCAGCCAAAACTTCTTTTTAATCAGTGTTTCCCCTACCTCCTTCGACATATTCATCGTGCCCTTCTTCAATCGGGCAATCGTCGCTTTCGGAAAACCAAAAGCAGTCATAAAATCATACACAAAAGTAGCTTGGTTGAAATTTTTGACTAGTTCGTGAACATTGGTGTCTATCTGGGTTATGGTCATGTTTAGCGTTGATTAGTTTGTTTGGTATTCGTTTTAGCGTTTTTTATGTTACAATTGTAAGAAGTAAATTTAAGACTATATTAATAAAATGCATAATTTATTGGTTATTAGTGCTTTAATACTCTTTTTAAGATTTAGTAAATCCCAATAGTTTAAGTATTAACTAAAGTGTATTGTCGATAGAATAATTGAAAATCAATTAAAGGTGAAGGTGAGTGAATAGTTTGTAATTTTAAAAATTACTTGGTTTTGATTATATTTTTAAGATTTGGTTTTCATTATTTCTAAGGCTTTAAAGTTAGCTTTAAATCAAACAATAAATACCTCAAATTAGCAATTGGTATAATTCTCTACAGGATAAGCACAATAATTAAAGAATCTGGTTACGCTATCTTGTAACAATTAAACAAGTTAGCATAATGAGATTAAGATTAAGTTTAATATGTTGTTATTAAATTGAGTTTAGTACTACAAAGATTACTATTTATTAATACTCCGATACTTTGTCAATCGCTTATCCCCAATCTTTTCAATCAAGCTTTTTTCTACCCCATGTTTCAAATCTCGACTCGCTGTTGCAGAAGAAATAGTCTTGAATACCAATAAATAATCTTTACGTGAAAAAGGAGTCTTGCCATGCATGGAAAGAAAATAGGCAATTCTATCAGCGGGTGACATTTTTGGTGTTTGCAATTGTAAAAGCTCCGCTAAAGCCTCATTAATAGCTCTTAAAATAAACTCAATAAAGGCAGTTGACTTAGCTACTTTGTCACATTCAGACAATACAGCATAATAGGCTTCTTGTCGGTCTTTAATAATCGTTTCAAAAGGTAAAAATTCAAAAACAGGGTAAGTTTTAAGTAAGATTAGTGTTTGCCATAGGCGAGCCATTCTGCCATTCCCATCCATAAATGGATGAATGAATAAAGCTTCATAGTGAAATACACAACTTTTAATCAAATCAGGGTCTTGGTCGTCTTTTAAATAAGTGAATAAATCTTGCATCAGATACCGCACATTACTAGCAGGAGGGGCAATATGAGCGATTTCCTCCCCTTTAACAATACCAACTGCTTTTTTACGATATTGTCCCGAACTTGGAATCAAACCTTCCATTAATAACTCGTGTGCAGCCAAAAATGATTTGGCCGAAGTAGGGGTATAATCAGGCAGTTTTTCATAAACCTTTATCGCATTCATCACTTCTACGATATCCTTTTTGGGACCAATCACTCGTTTATTTTCAATGATAGCAGTAATCTGTGCCTCAGATAGTGTGTTCCCTTCAATTTCTAAGGAGGCACGAATGGTTTTTACTCGATTCCGCTTTCTTAATGCTGGAGAAGGTCGATGCAGGTGTGCTGCTTTTACTTCGCCTATTTGCTCAGAAATAGCGGTTAGTAATTGCAAAATATTAGAAGTAATGTCGTAAGGTGGTTTCATGATACTATCATTTGATACTATCACAAAGGTAGTTAATTACTAATAAATCATCATAAACAAACCTTGATTATTATATCTTGAATGATTTCTCCACCTTCAAATAATCCGAAAACCGATACAGAAACAACCAATGCCCTTCATTCTCCGCACAGCAATCCAAGCAAGTTTTGATAATTGTTGCTTTTGATAAATCAGGGAATTGTTCTTGCAAAAACGAAAGCGATTCACTTTCAAAATCATATTGTTGGAGTAGTGCTATTTTGTCTTCTAATTTTTTCACAGACTCGGTTAAGTCATAATTTTCAGCCTCTAAATCATCTATTTCAGATTCCGTTTCCTTTTGTCTGACAATGCTTCGTTTTTGATAATCAAGATAGGTATGTTTTAGGCGGTCTAGTTGACTTTTTAAGGTTGCCCTTTCTTCCTTAGGAACGAGGGATAAATAAAGTGTACATCTTCAGCTTTAAGATTTTTGTTCCAGTTGGACTTTAGAAAACGGGATTTATGTTGATATAATAGCTTGCCCGTATGGGCGCACTAGCCAGCAGAGCTACCTAAATTTAGCTTACCCTTGGAATCGAGCAAAGCTTTGCTCATCAATAATTTTTTAAGTTCACTACCTCCTTCCAAAGATTTCGACCAAGCTTCTCGTTGAGTAGCATCTTTTTTATGGTCAAAAGTTTCAAAGTAAAGAAGAATTAAAGGTCTGCGATGTTTAGTAGATGCTGTTCTGCCGTTATTATGCTGTTGAATACGATTAAGCAGGTTACTGGAGGAACCTTTGTAGAGTCTGCCATCTTTTAGGCTGTATAAGACATAGAAGAAGAACATAGTTTTCATTTTTATATAGATACTAGAAACAGAAAAAGCCTTCACAAAAAGTGAAGGCTTTCGTAGCGCGAGGCGGGCTTGAACCGCCGACCTCCCGTACGGGCGCACTAACCAGCAGCGCTACCTAGGTTTAATTTTCCGAATTGGTTTAGTAATGATTTTTCTTTAAGTAATTCTTTTAATGCACTACCACCTTGTAAAGA
>CALLVC010000129.1 GCA_938010785.1 uncultured Saprospiraceae bacterium | reverse complement strand
AACAACACAGGGGCATGTCTACCCCAAAAAGTAGGGTCTGCTTGCCAAATATATTCCTGCCCTGTCTTTTTATCAATAAGGCTACATAATTCAGCTCCGTGATATTTGACCTGAATTTTCAAGGCATCATTTTCTAGTGTTTTAATCATCTGTTCTTTTTAAATTTAGACTAATGACTCAAGACAAAAGTAGTTGATAGTTTTCGAAAAATTTAGACTTAAAAATACCCAATTCATCGTTCATCATTCATCGTTCATCATTTATAGTTCATCGTTAAAAAACATTTATCGTTAAAAGAATCAAGCAATAGCCCTTCGCTGAAACCATCCGAGTCGAATACTAATCTCCGTCCCAATCCAAACCAATGCTAAAACTGCGGCCGCATTTCTAAAGAAGTCAAACCAAATATTTTCAGCTATTCCAAATTGTTCTCCTATCAACTTTATTAAAAATCGGAGTCCTCCAAAAATTAAAACACCCATCACAGTTCTTGCTATTTTATGAAAAACGGATGCTTCATCTATTGGTAAACCTTTTTGTGCTAGTAATAAAAATCCTAAACCTAAGCCTAGCATAAAAGCGAGAAGGACAAATATTTCTTGATGCAAAATCAGCATAAACAAAAAAGGAGGTAGTAATAAAACTCCAGTCAACGCATTAGGCCCAATCGCATATTGGTATTTATTTTCAAAACTCGCTAATTTATCAGGTTTTAAAATAATAACGTAAAAGGTTGCTAAAATAATAGCACCTAAAACTAGCCCTCCTATAACATCTGCTAAAAAATGAACGCCTAGATAAATCCTAGAAAATGGAATCAATAGCATTAAACTAGCACAAAGGAAAGTCACCCATCGCTTTCTAAATAAAAAAGCGAGTGCCCCCCAAAAAGCAATAGCGATACTAGTATGCCCAGAAGGAAAACCATTTTCTACTCCTTCGGCTTGACGAGTAGCTTTTAGCACATCCGCGGGCAATCCTCCCCAAAAACTAGTAGCCCCTCTTTTTGAAAAATCAAAAGCAGCATCTCCAGGTAATTGTTTATCTAATCGTTCTACCGTATTATCCACATGGAAAGGTCTAGGTAAATCAAAGTAATCTTTGAAAAAGAAAGTAATCGCACCCGTCCATATTAAAACCATAAATAGTAGAAATGCCTTTTTGAAATTAATTGCCAAAAGTAGTATAATCAAAAACAGCATAAAAAATTCCATATACCCCAGCGTAGTAATAAAACGCATCAAAGCCGTGAGCCCATCAGAAGCAAAAGATTGGAAATAATGATTGATTTCTGTTTGAAACATTGTCTTGGAAGTTATTAGGAGTTATTCACCATTCCTAATGGTAGTAAGTAAAGTCTATTTTAATTTATCAAGAGTAGTCCGTATGACACCAAAGAAGTAATAGTTATTGACAAATTAGCGGTAAGATAGGTAAATATGAGCCCTATTTTATTAATTCCTGCAATAATAATCTGTGCGACTTTTACAGTTTTTTTGGTATTTTTTGTCTAATTCTAGCATTTTTTTCAAAAAAAATAGGGTAAAAAAGGTATGAAAAAATATTTTTCATCAACAAATTGAGCATTAAATTGAAAATTAAAAATCATAATTAACTGAAAATCAAAAACTTAAATTATTTAATCAAATAAAATTCAAAAATAACACCTCAACAAATTCCGTTTTTTGTCTTTGTAAAAACTTTAATATGCCTGCATCTTTGTAGTGTAGTTAGTTCGCAAGGAAAACGAGACAAGAAAAAGAGCAGCGAACAAAGGCTGAAAAAAGTATTCAGCAGACAAACTCGAAAAAATTTTGGTTAATATATATTTTGGTTAAAAGTTTGGTTAAAGTGTCGGAGTCACGTGGAAGAAAAGCAAAAGACATCAAATACCGATATTAAGTAACGGTGACTCCGACATTCGCTTTAAAAAGAAAAAATTCAATATATAGTTCGAAAAGAACAAAAGGTTAAAAGATTAAAAAAGTATTCCAAAACCGATTATTACAATTTTACAAAAACCGATTATTCTCAAAAATTGAGAGAAGCTCTCTTTAGAAAAGAAGCCAACTCAAAAACCGTACACATTGCTAGAAAGCTAGCAAAACCGATTTTAAGTATATCAACAACACAAGTTCTTCAAAAACCGACCAGTTTAAAAGTTATTTCTCAAAGACCGATTATTACATTTCTCAAAAACCGTATTACAACCGAGAATTAACCTACTATCGATTTATCGAGGTAAACTTGGTCAGGAATTAATCTCAGGAGTTTGGAGATAGCATAACCAATGCTATCTCCAAATATACTCCTTCTCAAAAAAATTAAGACAAACACTAATTAACATCACCCATTTAATCAGAAATCTCCAACGCTTCAATAGGCGTTGGAGATTTCCACCCAAACCAATAGAAAGAAGAGGTAATGAATAAAAGTTATCTCAAAAAAGAAAAAATTATATTCATGTGATTATAATTTTGTTGTTGCCAATGTAAAATAAAGCCGTATTTCCTTAATTGGAAATACGGCTTTTTCTTTTGGGTATATTGACAAACCTCCTCGCTATGCATTCAGGCGGGTTCAGATAAATTTGGAACAGAAATTTAATAGTGACTAGATATCTATTACCGAAAGATAGGTTGTACGGATTAGGCTGATTGAGCGGATTTATACGGATTTCTATATATGACTTTTTAAAAATCCGTATTAAAATCCGCCTAATCAGCTCAATCCGTACAACCTATTTTATCAAGTTTGCTTTTATTATCATAAAAAATCCTCAAAATAAATTTATCTGTACAGGTCGAACGAATGCGTTGAATTAAAATCCGTCACTACTTATCAAGTTATTTCCAAAACCCCTAAATTTCTTTTTTTATAAACCCACCATTGAATCACACCTCGTGCAGCCATAAATATTAATAAGGCCACCCACAAGCCATGATTCCCATAGCCTGCTTTTAATAAATAATGAACAGCTAAATAAACAACCAAGGAAATAATCATACTATCTCGCATTGCACGAGAAGCCGTTAAGCCTATAAATATTCCATCCCAGATATAACAAGGAGTACTTAATAAAGGAAAAATTATCATCCAAAATAGGTAGGGTTTAGTGGCAGCAATAACGGCAGGTTGACTAGAAAAGATGCTTACTAAATAGGTTCCAAAGATGCCATAAAGTAAACTATAAAGACCAGCTAAGCCCAATGCCCATAAGAAACTCAATCGAATGGATTTATTAAGTTGTAATTGCTGTTTGGCACCGACATATTTACCAACCAAACTTTCCGTAGCAAAGGCAAATCCATCTACTCCATAAGACATCCAATTCAAGAATTGTAGCAAGATGACATTAACTGCTAATAATTGTTCTCCACCAACAGCGGATTGGCTATAGAAAAATCCAAAAGCAAAAGTCAAACAAAAGGTACGAATAAAAATATCACTATTAATGCTTAAAAATTGCTTTAATTCTTCCCATTGCAAGATAGCTGCTCGACTCAGCTGTGGTAATAAATAGCGATATTTATAAAAGAATAAACCGATTGCTAGAAACAACCCTACATATTGTGCAATCACAGTCCCATAAGCCACACCTGCTACTTCAAAACCAAAATATTTAATAAAAATTAGGCTACAAATAATATTTACCCCATTGATGGTGATAGTTAGAATAAGTGGATAAATTGCGTTTTGCATCCCAAAATACCAGCCCATCAAAGCATACAGCGCCAAAGTCGCTGGTGCCGCCCAAATTCGTATATAAAAATAGGTCTCCACTAAAGGCAGCTGCGTCTCCGATAAATTCATTAAATAAAAGCTAAAACGGGCAAAAGGAACTTGCAGCAGCATGATTAAAACAGCTAATATCACGGCAATAAATAATGCCCTTCCCAACGTTATGACCATAGCTTTTTCAGAATCTTTACCATAAGCTTGGGCTGTAATGCCTGTAGTACCCATACGTAGAAAACCAAAATTCCAGTAGATAAAATTAAAAATCATAGAACCTACACCTACTGCCCCAATATGCAGCGCAGACAATTGTCCCATCAAAGCAGTATCCACACTACTTAACAAAGGGACCGAAATATTACTGATGATATTAGGAATGGCGAGCTTTAAGATTTCTTTATTCATAAAGATTGACTGGGGTTTAGATTCTTTTTAAACTTTTCAATAAGTTTTAAACAGTTCATTGTACCTTTGATAAAAATTAGGACGCACAAAAATAATGAAACTTAATTTAGAGCATGTTTAAATTTTTACTTCCTGAAAACCAAAATTTTTAAACATAATTTTAGTTTTTAGTTGATGGGAAGCATCGAACAAAAAGGTTCTCTTATAAAATTTTCTAAGCTAAACGTTCCTAACAAATTTTGTCGTATCGAACGACAAAATTTGTAAAAAGGGTTTTTTAAGGGTGAGCAAAAGTAGATTTTCTTTGAAAATCTACTTTTGCTCACCCTTAAAATCCCCTTTTTTGATTTGAATAGGCTCGATGCCCATTCAAATCAATATTTTATAGGCTATTAATTTTTTATAAGAAAACCCCTCATCGAACAAAGACCACTAACAAAATAAAACAGTTTACTTCTATGAGTACTTTTAAAGAAAAAATAAGCAATTTCGGACGAGAGTTTTTCTTGTTTTTATCTAGTAAAATTTTTCTAAAAAATTTATTAGGAATGGTAGGCGCGATTGCCCTATTATTACTTGTCGCTTTTTTTTGGATGAGTAGTTATACTCTTCACGGAGAGTCCTTACAGGTGCCTAGTTTTCTAAATCAAAATATTGACGAAGCAATTGACCAAGCTAAAAAACAAAATTTAAAGGTGGTGGTTAATGACTCTATTTGGTCAGCAGACAAACCAGCAGGTACGGTATTAGAGCAAAGTCCAAAACCTTTGTCTAAAGTAAAGGAAAAACGAACTATTTATTTAACAATTACCAAATTCCAAGCAGAAGAAAAATTACTGCCCAAATTAGCAGGTAATGACAATTACAATTATTACGCTAGACGTTTAAAACAGTTAAACGTCAATCTTAAAGTACGTAGTAAGCAGTTTAGTAATAAACTAGAAGAAAATACAATTCTCTATCTTTATGTAGACGATAAAAAAATTACAGCTAATGATTTGAAAAAAGGAGTCAAAGTGCCACAAGGGGCAATGGTAGAAGCCGTCGTCACCACAAGAGGAGGGGCAAGAGTGAATATTCCTGATTTGGTTTGTAAAAAATATAGCGAGGCTGAATTCCTGATAGGAGGTTCTCAATTGAGCGTTTCTGTTATTAAAGATGGTACGGTATCCTCTTTAGAAGATGCTTATGTATGGAAACAATCTCCTATCGCAAGCGGAGGTAAAACGCTAAGTGTGGGTTCGGTCATAGATGTTTATGTGACTAAACGACCACCTGCAAATTGTAATTAATAATCGTCGTCAGTTATCGGTTATCAGCTGTCTAGCACCTGATAACCGATAGCCAACACCTAATTTTTCCTTCCTAATCCTTCCTTCTACTATAACATTTCTACCATTCCTACGTTTTTGAGAAAGTGGTTCATTTTAATCACACCTTTACATTCAAGAAACGACAAAATTCCTCACAGAAATATGCGATTTTTATTTACTCTAGGTTTGGCTTTTTTCATAAGCTTTACAGTACAAGCTCAAGTTCAAATAGGCCAGACAGTTATTAATTATAATCCTAAAGTCGCCAAGGCTGCGAAAGAACTGGCTAAGCAACCAGCAAGGGCACGTGCTCAAAAAGGAGCAGCATTGCCTTTTTTTGATGATTTTGCCTATGCTAGTCCTTTTCCAGATGATGCATTGTGGATGGAAAATTTGGTTTTCATTAATAATACTTTAGCCTATGACCCTGTTTCTATTGGCGTAGCGACCTTTGATGGATTAGACGGAACAGGTAGTCCTTATGGTGGTGGATTTGGGTCATCTGACACACTAACTTCAATCCCATTAGATTTGAGTGGTAGTAACCCAAAATACTTAAGTTATTATGTGCAACCAAAAGGATTAGGCGATGCACCGGGGGATAGAGACACTTTATTATTAGAATTTAAATCTAGTGATGGAAACTGGGAAAAAATAAAATCCTATAATACTACTTTTGTAGACCCGCTTTTTCCTCCAGATTCCATTACGGTATTTGAATATGTCCAACCAATAGTAATTGAGGATAGCAAGTTTTTGCATGATGATTTTCAGTTTCGCTTTCGCAATTATTCTTCTCGGTCAGGTGGAGATTTATGGCATATTGATTATGTGAGATTAGAAGATACGGAAATCACCCAAAATACTGCAGATTTAGCATTTACTAGGTTACCTTCCAATATTTTGCAAGATTATTCCAGTATTCCGTGGCAGCATTTGCAAACGGAGATAGAAAATGATAATGACTTTTTGTTAATAGAGTCCATGGATATTGAAATAGCGAATCTTTCGACTAATCAAATCGGTATAGCTGGCAGTAGTTTTTTAGTAAATGGTATAGGTGATAATGTAGTACTTTTTAAAGAACAATTGCTATTAAATCCTAACAACGCAATGCAAAGCAATATTACTAGTGGTCGGAATAATTTCACCAATCCTATTATAGGGGAATATGCCACGTTTTTCGAAAATGAGTTCAGAGCTTTAGAAAATGTGCAAGTGAAAGTAGATTATAGCTTTGAACAAGATAATGCAGAATCAGCATTGACTCAGCGAAATAATCAAGTTAGTCGAACTTTCGATTTAGGCAATTATTACGCTTATGATGATAATTCAGCAGAAAGCACAATAAATGTAGGAACTGGTGGGCAAGTAGCCGTGAAATTCACCAATTTTAAAGAAGATTTATTACAAGCTATTAGGATACAATTTCCTCGAATTTTTGGAGTAGACCTTTCCAATTCTAATATCACCCTAAAAGTTTGGTTAGATGATTTAAATACAGAACCTGTTTTTGAGGCTCCATTTACCAACCCACTTTTCGTCGATGAGTTTGTAGATACCTTACAGGCATTTACGACCTATGTGTTAAAGGATAATTTTACCGATGAATTGACACCTGTCCTTCTTCCCAAAGGTGATTTTTATATAGGCTGGCAACAAGTAACAACCTGTAATAATCAATTTTGTGTACCAGTTGGATTTGATAGAAATACCCCCGCAGCAACAGAGACAATTTTCGTCAATATAGATGGAAACTGGAATGCGCTTAGTGACCTTTTTATAAATGTTGATGTACCACCGTCACAAATGGGTGCATTGATGATAAGACCTGTCGTGGGAAGTGAACCACCTAACGATTCTGAAACGGTGAGTACCACTTCATTAGATTTACCACAGTTACTAAATGTTTTTCCAAATCCAACAACGGGTGAAGTGAATATTCAATTATTCGACGGCAATTATCAAGATTATCAAATCCGTGTCTTTAATACTTTAGGCCAGCAAGTCAAAACACAAACCTTAAGTCCTGAATTGCACCTAAACGAGCAAACACCAGGAATCTATTTCCTTCAATTTATAAATACCAAAACCTTAGCGGCTGGTAATTATAAATTGGTTTTAAAACGATAAAATACTTTGTGGTTGTCCTTAATGGGCAACCACAATAGTTACCTCTGCACCTATTTTTCTGCTTATCTCCACAGCAATTTTTCTTTTCAATAGACTTTTCCCTTATATTTCACCAAATTTATAGTCGATTTCTTAAAAAGCAGCTTAGGAAAACAAGTTTAGCATTCCAAAATCTTGATTATCTAAACTTTAAGATTTTAGATTTGTAATTTTAGATTTCTAAAACTAGTCCCAATCAAACCTACTGAATTAATTTAACATGAAAAATAGCGCTCTTTCTAGACGAAATTTCCTGAGAAACTCAAGCATGGTCAGCATTGGTTTTTTAGGTTTACAGACCTATTTAGCCGCTTCTTTAGAAGGTTGTACAAGCTATGAAGCACCAACGACAGAAAATTTATTAAAAAATAGATATGGAGAATTGCTAGAAGATAAAGATGGGATTTTAAATCTCCCCGAAGGA
>CALLVC010000128.1 GCA_938010785.1 uncultured Saprospiraceae bacterium | reverse complement strand
TTATGTTATTATTTCCGTACACTTTAACAGAAAAATCATAAGGGTCTGGTTGTCCTGCTCTAGCATTAAAATCTAGATTAAAATAATAACCTGAGCCTGAAAATTTTTCCTTCACTTCTTTGGCTAATTTTTGGTATAGTTTATAATCTTTCATTTCTTCAGGCGTAATATCTTCCGCTTTTTTATCGCCAAATTGCTGCTTGAAATTTCTTACCATTCTGGTCATTTCGAGGTTCTCATTATACGTATCCCCTAAAAAATTCCAACCATGTGTATCATCCACAAAACCATTGCCATCATTATCTTTTCCATCTGCAACATCTTTTGGATTCGACCACATTACTGGTCCTAAATCTTCGTGGTCCGTATCTATCCCTGTGTCTGCCACCGCTGCAATGACCGTTGTACTCTTTTTGCCTGCTAGAAATTCATAGGCTTTCGCCAAACTTATACCAGGGATGGTATCCGTCGCCAAATCGGCATGTCCCCAAGTTTTTAATTGGGCGGCAGTCAAATTACTAGATTTCGCTGGCAAATTTAATATTTCACTTGCCACTTCTGGGACTGCCACTTTTTTGGATGCACTACAACCAAAAAAAAGTATTATTGAAAACAATATGGAATACGAAGATTTTATAGAAGTCATACTATTAATATTGATGTTAAAATTTTAGGCTTTGCCACACTCAGGATGCAAATTAATCATATTAAAAAATAAATAGTATTCTTTAGACCCTAAATTCTTATTTCTTTATTTTTTTTCGTTATTCGGTCTACCCCACAATAAACATTAAAGCGGTCTGCTTTCAAAAAGCCAACTAAGGTAATTCCTGCTTCTTCGGCCAATTCTATGGCCAAACTAGAAGGTGCGCCCACCGCTGCAATGATAGGAATACCAGCCATCATCGCCTTCTGCACCAATTCAAAACTAATCCGACCACTTAGCATCAACACCTCTTTTCTTAATGGAATTTGCCCATGCTGCAAACAATTCCCTATTAACTTATCTACTGCATTGTGTCGACCGACATCTTCTGCGAATTTGATTAATTGACCACTTGAAGAAAAAATAGCCGCAGCATGAATACCTCCTGTTTGGTCAAAAAGAGATTGACTATTTCTCAATAAAAAAGGGAATTGTGTTAAAGTAGCCATTGAAATTTTAGGCATTGTAGCTTGTGGAAAAAAGCAACTCGTCTTGGCTAATTTATCAATGGAGGCTTTTCCACAAACACCACAACTAGAAGTAGTATAAAAGTTCCTTTCCAAAGTTTCCAACTCAACTAAAACTGTATCTAACAAATTAACAATCAATATATTACCATCTATCCTTTCAATAGAAATTATATCCGAAAACCGACCTATAATTCCTTCTGAAAATAAAAAACCCATCGCTAGATGCATATCATTACCTGGTGTTCGCATCGTTATGGCTAAACTTTTTTTCTCCCATCTTCTTTTTGAAAAATAGCAAATACGTATCTCTAAGGGTGCTTCGACCACCACTAAATCTTCAACTATAGTCGATTGTCCTTCCACAACCTTCCATATCGACTGTTGCTTAATGGAAATGGAATCCGTTTCACTCATTGGAACTATTTTAGCTTTTACAGTATTTATTAAGAAGTAGGTTTAAAACCACATCGTTGCTTATTTTACAAATCAATAACGTTTTAAATTGTATTCTTTTTCAAATAAAGCCTTATTTTTGCAAAAAAACTAATTAGACTTAATAATAGAATGGTAAAAATCGGTAATACAGAATTAGGAGAATTCCCCTTGTTACTTGCGCCAATGGAGGATGTCAGTGACCCACCTTTTCGTGCTTTATGCAAAGCGCAGGGCTGTGATATGATGTATACTGAATTCATTTCTGTGGAAGGATTGATTAGAGATGCTACTAAAAGTGTACAAAAATTAGATATTTATCCAGAAGAACGACCAATTGGTATTCAAATTTTTGGTGCCAATATCGATTCAATGATGAAAGCAGCTGAAATTGTGGAAGCTGCCAATCCTGAAGTACTCGATATAAACTATGGCTGTCCTGTAAAAAAAGTGACCTCTAAAATGTGTGGCGCTGGTATTCTACAAGACATCCCTAGAATGGTTGAGCTCACAAAACAGGTGGTCAATTCGACCAATTTACCCGTAACGGTAAAAACTAGATTGGGATGGGACGACAAAACCCAATACATCGAAGAAGTAGCCGAACGACTCCAAGATGTTGGTATCAAAGCGCTGTCTATACACGGGCGTACGCGGAAACAAATGTATAAGGGCGAAGCAGATTGGACAAGAATTGGTAAAATCAAAGAAAATCCTCGTATTAAAATTCCTATCTTTGGCAATGGAGATATCAACTCTCCTCAAAAAGCTTTGGAATATAGAAAGAAATATAACGTTGATGGCATTATGATTGGTCGTGCTAGTATCGGCTATCCTTGGATTTTTAGAGAAATTAAGCATTACTTTAAGACAGGTGAAATTTTACCACCTCCAACCGTTGCTGAAAGAGTCGCTGCTGCCAAACAGCATTTTAATCACTCTATCGAATGGAAAGGATTGACCTTAGGTATTTTAGAAATGCGCCGTCATTATACTAATTATTTCAGAGGATTTCCTCATATTAAACCCTATCGAACAAAATTAGTCACCAGCCATAATCCTGAAGAAATTATGGAAGTTTTTGACTTAATTGAAGAAAGATATTCCGAATTAATGACAACACATTAAAAGAGGTCGTTAGTCAGACTTTGTTTATGCTAATCTGACAGGTTGCAGGACAGTCTGATTCCCCTGTCTATGCCGGCAGGAAGGTAACTTCTTCCAACTAGCTAGCTGCCCCAAATAATACATTAAACTTTTTTTTACTATCTCAAACAACCCTTAATTGGTCTTTAATATACAACCACACGAGAGAGAAATTTTCACCTTAATCGAGCAAACCGCCACCGAGTTGGACTACCCTACTTTTGTGGTTGGTGGCTACGTAAGAGATAGATTATTAGCTCGGCCTTCCAAAGATATGGACATTGTTTGTGTAGGTAATGGGATTCGATTGGCACAAAATGTTGCTTCTAGAATGCATCCGATTCCTAGAGTTGTCGTCTACAAACGATTTGGTACAGCGATGCTAAAATGTAAAGATTTAGAGATAGAATTTGTTGGAGCTAGAAAAGAATCTTATCGCCATGACTCTAGAAAACCAACCGTTGATGAAGGTTCTTTAGAAGATGACCAAAATCGTAGAGACTTCACTATCAATGCTTTAGCTGTTGGCTTGTCTGGAAATAGTTTTGGACAAATCATTGACCCATTCGGTGGATTGGCCCATTTGGAAGCTAAAATTATTAAAACCCCTTTAGAGCCTGGCAAAACCTTTTCGGATGACCCCCTACGTATGATGCGGGCCATTCGATTTGCAACGCAACTTGGTTTTACGATTGAACCAAAAACATATAAAGCACTTTCTACCTATAAAAATCGGATTAATATCATTTCGAAAGAAAGAATTATTACCGAACTCAATAAAATTATCTTAGCTCCTAAACCTTCTATTGGTTTTAAATTACTATTTGATACGGGTTTGTTAGCCATCATTTTTCCAGAAATGGCAGCTTTGCATGGAGTAGATTATAAAGATGGCAAAGGTCATAAAGATAATTTCTACCATACGCTCGAAGTCTTAGATAATATTTGTAAAAAAACGGATGATTTGTGGCTTCGATGGGCAGCAATCATGCATGATATAGCTAAACCACCAACCAAGCGTTTTGACCCAACCCATGGCTGGACTTTTCATGGACATGAAGCCTTAGGTGCTGCTATGGTCCCTCGTATTTTTAGAAGAATGAAATTGCCCTTGGACCACAAAATGAAATATGTTCAACTTTTAGTTCGACTTCATTTAAGGCCAATTTCTTTAACGAAGGAAAATATTACAGACTCTGCTATTCGACGATTACTTTTCGAAGCAGGGGATGATCTAGAAGATTTAATGTTGCTTTGTGAAGCGGATATTACTTCTAAAAATCCAAAAAAAGTTAAACGCTACTTAGCTAATTATGAGCTAGTTAGAGCACAACTAAAAGAAATTGAAGAGAAAGACCATATCAGAAATTGGCAACCTCCCGTAACAGGGGAATTGATTATGGAAACTTTTAATATTGAACCTTCTAGACAAGTAGGCATTATCAAAAATGCCATTCGAGAGGCGATTTTAGATGGGGTCATTGGGAACAATTATGAGGAAGCTTTTGCGTTTATGTTAGGAGAAGGCAAGAAATTGGGGCTGCAACCTAAAAATGCCTGACTTCAATAGGGCTCCTCAAATGATGAACTATGAACTATGAACTATGAACTATGAACTATGAACTATGAACTATGAACTATGAACTATGAAAAAATTACGGCATAATAATTTACAAACCAATTTTTTATACAATTTATATTTATCGAATTCATCGTTCATCATTTATAGTTCATCGTTAAAAATTCATCATTCATAACTCATCACTATTCTATTTGGTAAATCAAAATCACACATGGCTAAAGTCTTTAATATTTTAATCTTATTATCTTTTCCACTGCTTTTACATGCTCAAGATACCCTTGTCAGTAAGATTGATTCCCTGCCTGATACAATTATCCCTGTAAAGAAAAAAAAAGAAAAAAAATCGCTTAAGCAATTTTTCAAAGATGATTACCCTTCTCCTAAAAAGGCGGTTTTATTAGGCATTCTTCCGGGCATGGGACAAATTTATAATAAAAAATATTGGAAATTACCGCTTGTTTATGGTGCACTTGGTGGAGTTATTTATTCCATTAATTTTAATACCATCAATTATAAAAGGGCTCAAAATTCCTTAGACGTAAGAAATAATCCAAATTGTCTAGATGGAACGGAATCGTATCTGCTTATTGAATGCAAAGACCAATTGTCCAGCACACCTATCAATTCTATAACCGCCAAAAGGAATACTTTTGATAAAAACAAACAACTTTCATGGATTGGGGTCATTGGTTTTTATCTTATCTCCGCAGGAGATGCTTTTGTGGATGCTCACCTTAAAGATTTTAGTGTAGATGATGATATTAGTTTTCAACCTATTTTGGAAACAGGTCTTAATAATCAGCCGCTTATGGGGGTTGGACTTACCATTTCTATTGGTCAATAAGTAATTTATCTTCTATACAAATCCTCAAATTACCTACCGAATAACGCCTTGTATATAAAGGGTTTTCTTATAAAAATGAAATATCCGAGTAAATGTTGATTTATTGGGACATCGAGTCCCTTTTTTACAAATTTTTCCGCTCGATGCGGAAAAATTTGTTGGGAACGTTTAGTTGGGAACGTTTAGTTTGAAAGTTTTATAAGAAAACCCTTCTTGTATATATGAGGAAAGGCTTAATTGCTAAGTTTTTTCTTATATCCAGCTATTTTTTCTACATTTATGGCAAATTAGGGAGAAGATTACACCTAACCAATTTAGAGTATGTCTAAATTTTCATGATTGAGCGAAAGTGAGGAAATTTCATTCTGAATAAGGCATGAATTCGTAAAACGAATGAACCGTTTACGGATGGGCAGCCAACAGACATAGCCGTTGCTATGGTGAGTATTTTTAACATGAGCTGAGAAAGGAAGATTCGGGGAATCTTTATTTCTTAGTGAACCGTTCACGGTCGGGATGCCTTAAATAAAATTTGCCACTTGCAGCCAATTAATGGAATTTTAGACATACTCTTACATACTATATCTCATAATAGACTTCCCTACTCTTTTATAAACTAATTTCATTCCTATGTCTGATTTGGCAAAAGGGCTTATTGGTATACTTGTTTGGGGCCTACTCACCATAGGTTCTTATGGCTTTTCTAAGACACATATATGTGCAAGTTTACCGCTTGGCAAACACAACCATTTGGACTTAGCTAAGCCTTCACCAACATCTCCTATCACGACGGACCCCGAAGAAATAGAAGCCGTTTTTAGATTGCCACTGGATTTTAAAAAATCTGATGCAACTCCATATACAAATGAAGGATTCGCTGCTTTCAAAACGACGATACTTAACAAAAAAACAGCCGATAATATTTTAGAAATTACTGGCTATTATTTAGAAAATGAAAGAAATACATCTACCTATATTAATCTAGGTTTAGCTAGAGCTAACGAAGTCAAACAACTTTTTTTAGCCGATATTCCTGTTGAAAGAATTCGAGTGATTGGCGCGGTCTCGCCTCATGCTAAAGACGAAATCGATGACTTTTTAGATGCTACTGCCTTTAATTGGTTAGAAAAACCTAAATCAACGGTAGAAGTTTTTGCAGACCGCACGGTTATTCGTTTTCCATTTAATTCTGTTGAAAAAATTACGGACCCTTTAATTGATGATTATTTAAATAAATTAGCAAAAAAAATAATTGCTACTAAAGAAAAAGTTAGTTTAACAGGACATACGGATAATGTAGGCGAACCAGAAATAAATATAAAATTGGCTCTGAGAAGAGCTAAAATGATTCGAGATTTATTAATAAAGAAGGGCGTTAATCGGAATCAGATTAATACCTATTCTAAAGGGGAAAATGCACCCATTGCAGATAATCAAACTGAATTAGGTAGGCAAAAAAATCGTAGAGTCGTTGTTCGTTTAATAAAAAAAAAGCGTTGATGACCATGGAATAGTGTAAAGAATGGAGACAAAATCATAACAGATTGATGCTTTTCATATCTCTACGCTCTCAAGGTAATAGCCTACCTCGATTTTTTATCGGGGGTCTCTTCTCTCTGTTACAAAATAACTAATTATACTATATGTACTTAAGTATTTTATTTTTACAACATACTACAGTTGATTGTCCTGGGTGTTTTTGGTTCTGGTTTATATGGATGCTAACCGCTTTTGCTTTAGGCTTAGGTATCGGTAGATGGATTTGGGGTAAATATGCACGTTTAGTCAAAGAGAAAAACAAAAAACTAAAGGCATTCAAAACTAAAAATGAGACCCTTGAAAAAGACTTTATTGCGCTCAAATATCAATTGAATGAATCAGAAAAAGATAATAAAGGCCTCAAAGCCTCTTTAGCTGATTCGGAGTCAAATATAATCGTCTTGGGTACACAGTTATCCAGATTAAGACAAGAGGGTCGAGTTGAAAAAATAGTAGAAAAGCAAATTAAAAAAGAAATTGTCGCTCCTACGCTTCCAAGTGCTAATGCAGAACAAGTACTACAAGTAGATAATTCAACAAAAGAAGTAATTTCTGATGAAACAACTATTACTGATGCTACCTCAGATAGTTCTACTAGCATTACGTCAAGAGTAGCTCATAATATTCCTTCTACTCCATCCAATTTTTTAGACTACAGTCCTTTTATTAAAAATAAAAATCTGAAAGTCGTTGAAGGTATTGGCCCGAAAATAGAAGGCATTCTCAATAAGGCAGGTTATGTTACTTGGCAAGATTTGGCAGATGCAGATGCAGAAACCCTTCAAAACATAATGCACGATGCAGGACCAAGATACAGAATTCATAGTCCACAGACTTGGCAAAGTCAAATACAGTTATGCATTGATAAAAACTGGCTAGGTCTTATTGATTTTCAGCAAAAATTATATGCAAAAAAAACGAACCAAGATGACATTGATGTCTTAACAAAAATTGAAAAACTGGTTGCTAAAAAATTAGGTTTTGTTAATATTGAAATGAATGATTTAAAAATAATTGAAGGGATTGGTCCAAAAATAGAAGGCTTATTAAAGTTGGGCCGTATTCATAGTTGGGAAGACCTTGCAGAAGCTCCCCTAGAAAGAATTGAAAAAATATTGGAAGATGGTGGCGATAGATTTAAATTAGCAATCCCTTCTTCTTGGCCTATTCAAGCTCAATATGCTATCCAACATAATTGGGTAAAGCTCAAACAATATCAAGATGAAATTAATGGGTAACCTTTTAGGAAGCAGGAAAAATGTTTTAGTTTCCGCAAATCCTAAACGGGTCATGACTTTGTGATTAGCCATATTTTTCCCGCCTCGAAGTCAGGCGGGTTTTAAATTGGGTTAAAAAATCATTCATCATTCATCATTCATCATTCATCATTCATCATTCATCATTCATCATTCATCATTCATCATTCATCATTCATCATTCATCCACCTCACTAGAATGACCTCTGACCTCAATGGTATTGGCGTGGCTAAGTTAGAAGATTAAATAAGAAAAGGGCTTGAGTGACAAACACTCAAGCCCTTTCTATATGAAAGTCTAAACAATGTTTATTCTTCCACCACTACTAACTTCTGATATTTAGAACTGCCATTTTGGTCAACTATACCAATGACATAAACACCAGCTTTATTAATAGGGTTTGTAAGGCTTATTACACCTCTATCACCAACTACTGCTTGCTCCATTAAAAGAGTATTTGTCGGACTATATAGTCTGATAATACCTCCTTCATTGGTTGAAAACTGATAGTTTAGTGTTGGACTTACTGTTAAGCTTATCGGATTAGGATAGACATCAAACTGTGGTTGTACTCTCGCCATTGTATTTGGATTGAGTGCACCTAGTGTGATAAAGTCATAATCGCTTGGTCTGATATTCTCATTAGTAGTTATTGAACCCGCAGCAAAATCTGCAACTTCAGACCCCATTCTTGCTCTAGAAGTAGATACATCTAATGTAAATCTATCAATCGAAGAAGGAATTAATTCCCACTGATTTCCTCTCCAGCCAATCATGGTTAATCTGTTTAAATCGCTTTCTGTCAAAGATTCAATATTGCTCCTTGCATCCCAAGTTAAAGTAACTTGAGTTCTAATATTTCCATCAATATCCCAATACTCTTGCTCGCTTATCTGAGAAAGTAATGGTTCTATTTTTGAAGTTCCGCTTTCGTTGATAAAGCTTGGGTCATTATCATAATAAGCTGCACTTGTCTTTGATGCTCCAGAAATCGCAACAGGCCTAAATTTACTATTTGCCCCTGTAGGGAAAATAAATGCCTCGTTGTGATATACTTTCACATATCCGTCAATGTACTGCATATCAGATGCGCCAACCCAACTACTTCCGTAGCTAAAGTTGATATATCCTTTCTTATTATCTCGTTCAGTAGAGATTTGTCCAGGATACAATCCGCTTCCATCATGAAAACTATGCTCACTAAAAATAGAAATTGATGAATTATCAGGAACAAAAATCTCCCCATAAATTTTGGAAGATTGAGCATCCAACTGGAAACTTATCGTCGCCAATAATAGTGTTGCTAAACCTGATAAAATATTTTTCATTCTAAGCATATTAATATTTTTAAAAACACTAAATAAAATACATTTAATCTTTAAAAGACATAAGTGGAGGGGACTTAGAAGCCCCCTCCTTTAATGTTTTATTTAGAAGAACATTGAATAGTAGAAACTGAACGTGTCTGACCACGCAGCTTCACTGTCCATTCTTACTATGCTTACAGTTACTGTGTTTGAAGTAGTCCTCTTAATGTTAATTGAGAAGTTTACTTTACATCTTTCACTGTCATCATATCTATTAATTGCTTGTACAAAGTTATTTAGAGCTGTGATATTTAAATCATCAAACTTGTAGGTAAGTACCATGCCTGCATGGTTTCCATTACCTCCTGGAGTCAACTCATTAACTGTATAAGATACAATTCCGTAACAGTCATCTGGGAATTTACCAAGATTAGATACTTGTACTTTATCCCATGCTGGGATTAAGAATTCTCCTCTCTTAGCTGAAATTCCTCCTGCTGGTCCTGCTGGTCCTTGTGCGCCATCAGCTCCTCTTGGTCCTTGTGGACCAGATGGGCCTTGAGCACCTCTTGCTCCAGTTGCACCAGTGTCACCTTTTGCACCTCTTGCTCCAGTTGCACCTTTTGGGCCTGTTGCTCCATCAGCGCCGTCTGCTCCGTTAGCACCCGCTGGGCCTGCTGGTCCTGCTGGTCCTGCTGGGCCTGCTTCACCTCGTGCGCCTTGTGGGCCTACTGCACCTTGTAATCCTTGTGCACCATCAGCTCCTTTTGCACCAGTTGCTCCTTGTGGTCCTGCTGCTCCTGCTGGTCCTTGTGGTCCTGCTGGGCCTGCTGCACCTGCTGGTCCCGCTGGTCCTGGAACACCATCTCCTGAAGGTCCTGCTGGGCCTTGTGGGCCTTGTGGGCCTTGTGGGCCTTGTGCTCCTGTAGCGCCATCAGCTCCTGCTGGTCCTTGTGGGCCAGGTGCTCCTGCTCCTGCTGGTCCTTGTGGGCCTTGCGCTCCTGTAGCACCAGTTGCTCCTGCTGGTCCTTGTGGACCTTGTGCTCCTGTAGCACCAGTTGCTCCGGCTGCACCTTGACAATCTAAACCATTTAAGAATCCATCACCATTGGTATCTTCGTTTGCATCAAACTGACCATTAGCATTTAAATCCCAACAATTTGTGCCACTTGCACCAGTTGCGCCAGTTGGGCCTGATGGTCCTTGTGGGCCTGTTGCTCCTGTTGCACCAGTATCACCTGTTGCTCCTGTTGCTCCTGCTGGTCCTGATGGACCTTGTGGACCTTGTGGACCTGTTGCTCCTGTCGCTCCAGTATCACCTTTTGCTCCTGTTGCTCCTGCTGGTCCTGATGGACCTTGTGGACCTGTTGCTCCTGTTGCGCCTGGTCCACCTGCTGGACCTGATGGTCCTTGTGGGCCTGTTGCTCCTGTTGCTCCAGTTGCTCCCGCTGCACCTTGACAATCTGCTCCGTTTAAGAAGCCATCACCATTGGTATCTTCGTTTGCATCAAACTGTCCATTAGCATTTAAATCCCAACAGTTAGTTCCACTTGCGCCAGTTGCGCCAGTTGGGCCTGTTGGTCCTTGTGGGCCTGTTGCACCAGTTGGTCCTGCTGGACCTGATGGTCCTTGTGGGCCTGTTGCTCCTGTTGCCCCTGGTCCACCTGCTGGACCTGATGGTCCTTGTGGGCCTGTTGCTCCTGTTGCTCCCGCTGCACCTTGACAATCTAAACCATTTAAGAATCCGTCACCATTAACATCTTCTCCTGAATCGAATTGTCCGTTAGCATTAACATCCCAACAGTTAGTTCCACTTGCTCCTGTTGCTCCTGTAGCACCAGTTGCGCCTGTAGGGCCTGATGGACCTGCTGCTCCTTGTGGACCTGCTGCTCCTTGTGGGCCTTGTGGACCTTGTGGTCCTGCTACTCCTTGTGGGCCTTGTGGACCTTGTGGTCCTTGTGCGCCTGCTGGGCCTTCTGCTCCTGTAGCACCTGCTGGTCCTGTTGCACCATCAGCTCCATTTGTACCTGGAGCACCTGCTGCGCCTGTAGCACCTGCTGGTCCTGCTGGTCCCGCTGGACCTTGTGCACCATCAGCTCCCGCTGCTCCTGTATCTCCTTTTGCGCCTGTTGCACCAGTTGCGCCTGTAGCACCCGCTGGACCGGCTGGTCCTTGTGCGCCCGTCGCTCCTGCTGGTCCTGCTGGACCTTGTGCACCATCAGCTCCTGCATCTCCTTGTGCTCCTGTTGCACCAGTTGCGCCTGTAGCACCCGCTGGACCGGCTGGTCCTTGTGCGCCTGTAGCTCCTGCTGGTCCCGCTGGACCTTGTGCACCATCAGCTCCTGCTGCTCCTGTATCTCCTTTTGCACCAGTTGCGCCTGTAGCA
>CALLVC010000127.1 GCA_938010785.1 uncultured Saprospiraceae bacterium | reverse complement strand
CGCTATGGCGAGCCTGCCTGCCGGCAGAGGCAGGCATTTTCAACATAAACAAACACTGTTTGTGAACCGCATAGCGGACGGGATGCTAGTAAAAAAGAGGAACTCATAAATGGCTAATTAATTATTTTACTTTGCCTTACTACTTAGGAACGGTGTAGAAATAGATTTACAAACCTGCCCGACACTCAGGCAGGCGGGTTTAGGGTAGCTTATTTTGTTGCTAGTTTTGACTTTGAAAACAGGAGTTATGTTGATATAATAGCTTGCCCGTATGGGACTGTTTTCAAAGTTAAAAATAGCGGCAAAAGAAGCAGCATAAATTGTAAGTTTATTTTTTCACCGTTCCTTACATAGCTGACGAGTAAAATTAAAACGTTATTTTTAAAACAAATAGTTGATAATATGAATAAATTTAAATAATTTTGTTATATTATTGATTGGTGGGCTGTAATTAGAAAGGGGAAGAGGTTGGCATTAAAAATATATTATAAAAATAAAAATGTAAAAACATATCCACCAAATACCCCGACTATCCACACTCTATTTATAAAGAAGATCTGGAGTCGTATTTAGGTTAAATATATATGGGGTGAAATTTAATATTTAAGTGAAATAATCAATGAAATGCGGTTTTTAAAGGGTAATTACACTGTTTTTAATTAATGTGTTATTTTTTAAATGTGTATTAATTTGTTATCAGATTGTGAAGAAGTAGCCTGTTTAAGTGAGTTACCAACATCAAAAGGTCGAGTTACCAACATTTTTAAAAACTTTACTTTGAATTAACATTAGCGTAAATATCAATTATCTCGTATTTTTGTAAAAGACAACTACACCTCAAATTTTAGAAACACAATGGCAGATAACGATAAGAATAAACCAAAAAAATGGAATCCAAATCTTCGCCCTCAAAAGACTGAGGGAGACTTGTCGAGTTATGTGCTAGGTAAAGTACAACCTCAGGCAATACCTCTAGAAGAAGCGGTTTTAGGAGCATTGATGTTGGATAAAGATTCTATAGCTATTGTTATTGATATTTTACGTGCCGAAAGTTTCTACTCTGATGCTCACCAAGCTATATATAAAGCCATTTTAAGATTATTTGAAAAGTCTCAACCTGTTGATTTATTGACGGTTACGGAAGAATTGAAAAAAGGAGGAGAATTAGAAATGGCTGGCGGTCCTTATTATTTAGTGGGTTTAACCAATAGAGTAGCTTCCGCCGCCAATATTGAGTACCATGCTCGATTAATTGCGCAAAAGCATATTCAAAGAGAATTGATTCGGGTATCCACTAAAATTATTAGAGATGCCTACGAAGATACCACCGATGTTTTCCAATTATTAGACGACGCAGAACAAGGCTTATTCGATATCACTCAACAGAATTTAAGTCGGAGTTATGAAAGTATGGGCACCTTGGCAGGAAAGGCATTAAAGGCTTTAGAGGAGCTGTCTAAGCGGGAAGCAGGATTGACGGGTGTCCCAACAGGATTTACTGATTTAGACCGTATAACATCGGGCTGGCAACCATCGGATTTGATTATTATGGCAGCTAGACCGGGAATGGGGAAATGCCTTGGAAAAGGTACAAAAGTATTGATGTATGATGGTTCGTTGAAAAAAGTAGAAGACGTGTTAGTTGGCGATTTGTTAATGGGAAATGATTCTACCGCTAGAAAAGTATTGTCGTTGGCAAGGGGAAGAGAAAGGATGTATTGGGTGCGGCAAAATAAAGGTATAGATTATCGAGTGAATGAAAGCCACATTCTCTCATTAAAGAGAAGTAGAACAGAAGGGCCACAAAAACAAGGAGATATTTTAAATATAAATGTTAAAGAATACGCAGAAAAGACAACAAAATTTAAATCTAATTATAAAGGCTATCGAGTAGCCGTAGAATTTCCAGAAAAGAGCGTTCCTTTATCGCCTTATTTTTTAGGTTTATGGTTAGGTGATGGCACTTCAAGTAAAAATGAAATTTCTAATAAAGATGAAGAAGTAGTTGAGTATTTACAACAATACGCAGATAATTTAGGATTGGCATTAAAACAATATGAGCGCAATCCTATCAAATGCCCTAGATATGGTATTTCAGGCGGACATACAGGAAAAAAAGGGTATTCTATAAAAGTTGAATTGCGAAACATCGGCGTATTAGATAATAAGCATATACCTAAAAATTACTTAATTAATTCTACTAAAAATAGATTAGAATTATTAGCTGGATTGATTGATAGTGATGGACATTATTTAGTACAATCTAATGGTTTAGAAATTGCTCAAAAAAATGAGCGATTAGCTAGAGATATTAAATTTTTATGTGATTCTTTAGGATTTAGAACTTCTTTGACACCTAAAAAAGCAAGCATTGCTTCTATTGGTTACGAAACAACTGTTTATCGACTTAGAATCTATGGCGATGTAGATTGTATTCCTATTAAGATTAAACGCAAGCAACCCAATCCGTGGAAAAGCCCTGTGGATTGGCGAGTAACAGGTATCCAAATAGAATACGACAAAGTAGATAATTATTATGGGTTTGAGATTGATGGCAATCACCTCTTTTTATTAGAGGACATGACCGTGACACATAATACTTCTTTGACTTTGGCTTTAGCCAAAAACGCTGCCATGGACTTCGGAAAAGGCGTTGCTTTCTTCTCTCTGGAGATGTCCAATGTCCAATTAGTCAATCGTCTAATTTCCTTGGAAGCAGAAATTTCTGGTAGTAAATTAAGAAGTGGACAATTAGAAGATTTTGAGTGGCAGCAGTTGCAAGGTGTGATTGAGAAAATGAGTGAAGTGCCTATTTTTATTGATGATACCCCCGGTATTAATATTTTTGAATTAAGGGCAAAGTGTCGTCGATTGAAGATGCAGCACGATATTCAAATGATTATCATTGATTATTTGCAGCTGATGACAGGTGGTGGAGAAAATAAAGGAAATCGGGAACAAGAGATTTCTTCGATTTCACGGGGATTAAAAGGACTAGCCAAGGAATTGAATGTACCTGTAATTGCTTTATCTCAGTTGAGTCGGGCAGTAGAGACACGGGGAGGAATGAAGCGACCACAGTTGTCGGATTTACGGGAATGTATAACTGGAGATACCGAAATTTATTTGCCTGCTACGGGGGAATATAAACCAGTTAAAGAGTTGTTAGGAAAAAGTGGCTTCCCAGTAATGGCAATGAATCGGCAATATAAATTACAAACATCTACTTGTCTAGACGTATGGGAAACAGGAAGAAAGGAGATATACGAAGTAGAAACACAATCAGGATTTAAAATTAAAACAAGTCTAAATCATCCTTTTTATACTATTGAAGGTTGGCAACAATTGATAGATTTAAAAGAAGGTGATTATGTTGCCAGTGCTCGGAGTCTTGTCAATGAATCAGAGAGTGATTTAAAAGAGGAAGAAATTATTTTGTTGGCTCACATGATTGGAGATGGTTGTTATGTAGCAAGGCAGCCGATTCATTATACGAGTCAAGAAGCAGCATCGTTGGATATTGTTGAAAAATGTGCTAAAAAATTATGGAATATTGAGCCTAGGAGAGTAAAAGATAGTAATGCTAAAAGCTGTTATCATGTATATCTGCCGTCACCTTATCACTTGACGCATGGAGTGAAACATCCTTTTTCTAATTTGTTGATAAAAGTAGGACTAGAAAAGGCAAGGTCGTATGAAAAGACCATCCCTACAACTATTTTTCAAAGTAATAAAGAACAAATTGCACTATTTTTGAGGCATCTATGGTCAACGGATGGCGGTGTATATATTCGAGAAAGTAAAGGTTCTTCTAAACTACATTATTCCTCGAATTCTTGGGAGTTGGTCAGTGGAATCAAATCTTTATTATTACGATTTGCGATACATTGCTCCATCCAAAAGACGACTAAAGCAGATTACAAACCTGTTTATCATTTGAACATTACAGGCAAAGAAAATATACTAAAGTATGCTAAAGAAATTGGTGTTTTTGGTAGTAAATCAATGTTGCTAGAAAAATTAGTTTTATTATTAAAAGGAGTCAAAGGAAATCCTAACTCAGATGTAATTGCTAAAGCTATCTGGCAAAAAATTAAAGTGCTTAAAAAAGAAAAAGGGTTTACTGAAAGAAGTTTCCAAGCAGCGATTGATACGAATTATTGCGGTAGTGCTTTATACAAAAGTAATTTATCACGAGAACGCTTAAATCGAGTAGCCAATGTTTTAGAAATAGATCATTTAAAAGATTTAGCAAATAGTGATATTAAATGGGAAAAGATAAAATCCATCACCCATATTGGTAATGAAATGACTTATGATATTCATGTAGAAAATGAACATAATTTTGTTGCCAATAACTTTATTATTCATAACTCAGGAGCGATTGAACAAGATGCGGATATTGTATCTTTCATCTATCGACCAGAATATTACCAAATATTGGAAGATGAAGAAGGGCAATCTTTAAAAGGAATTGGAGAAGTCATTATCGCCAAACACAGAAACGGTGCTTTAGGAACTGTCAAACTTAGATTTGTTGATAAATACGCCAAATTTATGGAACTAGAGGATATGGGCTTTGGAGATTTACCAGGAGAGAGTGGGGGAGGAGCTGCATCACCCGACCAGAATATTATCAGCTTACCTTCTAGGATGAATGATGAAGATATTCCGTTTTAGGGTCGGTTAGTGGTTAACGATACACGGTACACGGCAAATACTTCGATTTATGAAATGCCTTCAGAAAATAAAAAATAACTACTAGTAATAGAAAAGCCCCGTTAGATTTGATAATCTAACGGGGCTTCTCGATTTCAGATAAAATAGGTAAGATTAACCACTCGTAATTCACCACTTACCACTAAAAAAATCACCCATTTCTCTTCTTCTTAATATCTTCTAAAAAGCGTTCTAATTCTCGTTCGTCATACATTAAAACTTCTCTAGGTTTACTGCCTTCACTTGGACCAACGATGCCTAATTGTTCCATTTGGTCCATAATTCTACCCGCTCTATTATAACCTAGTTTCAATCGTCTTTGAATCATGGAAGTAGAGCCATGTTGATTAGAAACCACTAATCTAGCCGCATCTTCAAAATTATCATCTAACTCAGATAATTTAAATTGTCCTGGAGCAGCATGTTCTTCTTCATCCCCGTGGAATTCAGGTAAGAAATGCGGAACAGGATAACCGGGCTGACTAGCAATAAAATCAATCACTCTTTCCACCTCAGGGGTATCGACAAATGCACATTGAAGTCGGACCGTATCACCTCCTACAGATAAAAGCATATCTCCTCGACCAATCAATTGGTCTGCACCACCACCATCTAAAATGGTCCGAGAATCAATTTTAGAAGTTACCTTAAAGGCTAAACGAGCGGGGAAATTTGCTTTGATGACCCCTGTAATAATGTTAACCGAAGGTCTTTGGGTGGCAATAATCAAGTGAATACCAATCGCCCGAGCTAATTGTGCCAAACGACCAATTGGCAATTCGATTTCCTTACCCGCCGTCATAATCAAATCGGCAAACTCATCAATGATTAAGACAATAAATGGCAAAAATCGATGTCCTTTTTCAGGATTTAATCGACGGTTGACAAACTTATCATTATACTCTCGAATATTTCTAGCATGCGCTTTTTTTAATAAATCATATCGCTGGTCCATTTCAATACACAGCGAATTCAGCGTATGAACTACTTTGTTAGTCTCAGTAGTAATTGGTTCATCTTGATTCGGTAAGTAGGCAAGGAAGTGATTTTCCAATTTAGCATACGGGAACAATTCCACTTTTTTAGGGTCCACCAATACCAACTTAACTTGAGAAGGGTGTTTTTTATATAAAATAGAATTGATAATCGTATTGATACCTACCGATTTACCTTGTCCAGTAGCACCCGCTACCAAAAGGTGAGGCATTTTAGCTAAATCCGCTACAAAGACTTCATTATTAATCGTTTTACCTAAGGCGATAGGCAAGTCCATTTTAGCTCGCTTAAACTTTTCTGAAATCAAAACTTCTTTGAGCGAAACGATTTGCTTTTTCTTATTAGGCACTTCAATACCAATGGTACCACGACCAGGAATTGGAGCAATAATCCGTATACCCAAAGCAGATAAACTCAAGGCAATATCATCTTCCAAGTTCTTAATCTTTGAAATTCTGACACCGGGGGCAGGAACAATTTCATACAAGGTTACTGTCGGCCCAACTGTTGCTCGGATTTTAATAATTTCAATTTTATAATTGAGCAAAGTCTCAATAATCTGGTCTTTATTTTGTTCTAATTCCGCTCTATCTATTTCGATTTTTTGGTCGTCATAATCTTTTAGGAGTGCTACCACAGGATTTTCATAAGAAGATAAATCCAAAGTAGGGTCATAAGGTTCTAAGTGCTGTTTATTCTCTTTTTCTACAGAGAGCACAGGTTTAGGTACCGCGTTCGGGTTAATTTCTGGGTCTTTTAACAACTCTTTTTTAGGAGGTATAACTGGCGCTGCTTCTGGTTGTGGAGTATTAATCTCTAACTCAGAATCAGTAGTTAAAGAAGCAGGCTTTTGGCGTTTCTTATTTTGTAGACCGAATGCCAATTGGCTACCTTTAGGAATCGGTTCGCTAGGTAATGCTGGTGCACCTTTTGGTGTTTCTAATTCTAGATTTTGCTTAGTGGTGGCTTCTTTTTTATTTATATTTTTTGATTCTGGTGCTGTAAAACCGTTTTTATCTTTTTTAGGACGAAGGCCTACAGGTGCAGCGAGCGCGACATCTGGGTTAACAGATGGACGTTGTTTTCTAGCGCCACCATTTACCATTTCCTTAGCGTATAATTTAGTTTCATACACGGCTTTTTCATAAGTCAATTCATCATAATTTGGATTAAACATCCAAGTGACGATACCAAATATAGAAAAGGCAAAAAAGACAAGTATGCCTATCGTTCCCACAAAATTAAAGAGCCAAGTATAGACACCTTGGCCGAAGGTGCCACCCCAAGGAAACGCAGATTCTGGCATGATAAACTCAAACAAAATCGCTAATAATAGCAAAATGACCAAAGAGTATTTAAAGGTACTATAAAACCTTTTGAGTGGAATACCTTTGATTAAAGCTTTTCCTGCACTAAATAGAAGGAATACGAAGATAAAAGAAGGAATGCCAAAGCCCCAATAGAAAAACATATTGGAGATAATCGCTCCAAGGCGACCTAACCAATTCGCCATTTGCAAATCACTCTGTGTGAATAACGACCAGGAAAATCTTAAAACACGGTCTTGGTCTTCTTGCCAAGTGAAAAGATAAGAAGTGAAGGCAATGAATAAATAAAAGGCAATAAACCAGCAGAAAATTCCCATTATTTTGGGAACACGCTCATCTATTACATCAAATTTAAGAGACATTTGTCTCTTTTTATTTTTTTTGTTTGTAGCCATTTATAGTGTAAAATGGTCAGTAATTTAAATAATTAACTATGGACTGCATTTAGGTAGGTTTTTAGGCACAAAAACTCCGTATTAAGCAATAGTGTAGTTGTATACTTTTTAGAATTACTGATGTAGTTATGTAGTATGTGTTAGTCTTAGTGAAATGTGTGTTTACATTTCAAACACTACCATTCTCATTAGTTTTAGCAAGAAAGATACCTAAAAAAGTTGATATTTAAAATTTCTTGCCCTCATAGAAAAGATTTAAGTCTAATTTTCTGAATTTGTCCAATTGCAAAAGTAGGGAATATTAAGGGGAAAATCGAATTTTTTCGACCAATACTTATGATAAAAATAAACAATATGTATTTTGAAAATGGAATTCATGGCACTTGTAACACAAAAAGTATAATGTTTGATATTATTAAACTGTACTTTATCTAGGCTACTAAAAATGAGTATTGCCGCCCTTCGCTGCTTCGCAGCTCGGGCGGGAGAGGGAGCTCGAGGGTGAAGTGGATTTTTTCGAGCCTAAAGCTCG
>CALLVC010000126.1 GCA_938010785.1 uncultured Saprospiraceae bacterium | reverse complement strand
AAAACAAGTTTTAGTAGATTACGCATTTTTAGTGGTTAGTTTTTAGTTGTGAGTGGTAAATCAGCGTTATTTCCTTTAGAGGATATCTGTAATTTTTAAACAATTATTTTTCTGTTATCAGCAGATTGTAAATTTCGGTATTCTTTTCAATAAATGCCATTTTTTAATAATGTGTTTATCTAAATTAAAACCAGCTTAGTCGAATAGACAAACGAAAGCCTGATTTCTCACCATTTATCGGGCTTTTTCTTTAATTTCGCACAAATTTTTTAAAAGCGGTTGGGAACTTTGAATTTTTCGTTGCCGTTTAGGTTTAACACATAGTCATAACTTGTCCCGAATTTTCGGGATAGTAGGAGACGCATAGCTCACATAGTTTTGTTATGAGCATTTACCGAATATTGATTATGCCTTGAAAATTATATAAAACTACCACATAGCACCTAGGTGTATGTGGCAAAAATAAAGAAATGGACTACACTCCAGGTAACATCGAGCAAAAGTGGCGAGACCATTGGAAAGCGGAAGGGACGTACAAAGTCAGCAATGATTCTGACAAGCCGAAATATTATGTATTGGATATGTTCCCTTATCCATCAGGTGCAGGATTGCACGTTGGGCATCCACTAGGGTATATTGCCTCCGATATCTATGCACGATATAAGCGTTTGCAAGGCTTTAATGTCTTACATCCAATGGGCTTTGATGCCTTTGGATTACCTGCGGAGGAATACGCTTTGCAAACAGGCATCCACCCTGCTACTTCTACGCATGAGAATATGGAGCGTTACCGAGAACAATTGAGTGCTTTAGGATTCTCTTTCGACTGGGATAGAGAGGTCTATACTTGTGACCCCAATTATTATAAGTGGACACAGTGGATTTTTGCGGAGTTGTTTGAGCATTATTATGACCAAGCGGCTAAGAAAGCGATGCCTATTGCTGAATTAGCCAAACGTTTTGCCGCAGAAGGAAATTTAAAAGTCAAAGCAGCGAATAGTTACAAGGGAAAATTCACAGCGGACGAGTGGAATGCAATGGACAAGGTAGCGCAAGCAGATACCTTGATGGAGTACCGTTTGGCTTATCGCAAAATTGGCTATGTCAATTGGTGTGAAGAATTAGGAACTGTATTGGCAAATGACCAAGTAAAAGATGGTGTCTCAGAAAGAGGGGGTTATCCTGTGGTGCAAAAAGCTATGAAACAATGGTATTTGAGAATTACAGCTTATGCAGACCGTTTGTTATATGATTTAGATGAAATTGATTGGTCAGATTCTTTAAAAACGATTCAATCAAATTGGATTGGGCGTTCGGAAGGAGCTTCTTTGTTTTTTGAGGTGGAAGGAACAAATGAAAAAATTGAGGTATTCACCACTCGACCAGATACCACTTTTGGGGCGACCTATATGGTCTTAGCACCAGAACACGATTTAGTAGCTAAGTTTACTACGGACGAGCAAAAGCAAGCAGTAGCAGATTATATCGCATACGTAAAAGCAAAGTCTGAGGTAGAACGTCAGCAGGAAAAAGAGGTAACAGGCGCATTCATCGGAGCTTATGCCATCAATCCATTTACTAAAACTCGAATTCCAATTTGGATTGGGGAATATGTATTGAAAGATTATGGGACAGGTGCGATTATGGCGGTACCAAGTGATGATGAGCGAGATAATCGTTTTGCCACAAAATTTGGTTTAGAGATTATTGATGTAGTAGATAAATCAAAATATCCAGACGCTACTTTAAGTGACAAATTGGGCATCATCAAAAACTCTGGTTTCTTGAATGGGATGGAAGTGCCTGAGGCAATTACTGCCGCTTGCAAAAAAGCAGAAGAAATGGGCATTGGCGAAATGCACATCAATTATAAATTAAGAGATGCTAATTTTGGTCGTCAAAGGTATTGGGGCGAACCATTCCCAGTGATGTATGATGCAGATGGATTAGCGCACGTTTTAAAGGTGGAGGATTTGCCTTTAAAATTACCTAAAACAGATGACTTTAAACCTGCTAAAGGTGGGCGTTCGCCATTAGCAAGAATGGAAGATTGGACCAATTTGCCAAACGGCATGACTAGAGAAACTGATGTAATGCCAGCAGTAGCAGGCTCCTCATGGTATTTCTTGCGGTATATGGACCCAAATAATTCCGAAGCTTTCGCCAGTCAAAAAGCAATTAACTATTGGCGAGATGTTGATTTATATGTCGGTGGTTCAGAACATGCGGTGGCGCACTTGATGTATGCACGATTTTGGCATAAGTTCTTGCACGACAAAGGTTTGGTACCAACCAATGAGCCTTTCAAAAAGTTGGTCAATCAGGGAATGATTCAAGGGGTGATAGAATTTATCTTTTTAGATAAAAATTCACCTCAAGATGCACGTCGATTTGTGTCAGCGGATATAGCAGCACAAGAACCAGACAGTGATTTTGCCAAAATTCCTGTACACGTTGATTTTGTGAGCAATTATGGTTCTCCAAAATCATTTTTAAGCAAAGAAGGTATTGAACAATTTATTGAATGGCGACCTGATTACAAAACAGCCATTTTTGAAACAGTTGATGGGACTTATCAACATGGACAAGCCGTTGATAAATTTGAAATGTTGACCTTGTCAGAAGTCGGCAAAATGTCTAAGTCCAAGTTTAACGTCATCAATCCAGATGCGGTAATCAGTAGATATGGTACGGATTGTTTTCGTATGTATGAGATGTTTTTAGGCCCAATTGAACAATCAAAGCCTTGGGATACCAAGGGGATTGATGGAGTTTCTAAATTCTTGAAAAGGTATTGGGGCTTATTTTTTGATAAAAATGGAGATTGGTCCGTTTCAGACGAAGCACCAACTAAAGATGAATTAAAAATATTACATACTGCCATCAAAAAAGTAAATGATGATATTGAACGATTTAGTTTCAATACTTGCGTGAGTGGATTTATGGTTTGTACCAATGATTTGAGAAAATGGCGTTGTAATAAACGGGCTATTTTAAAAGAATTGACGATTTTGTTAGCCCCATTTGCCCCGCACGTTACCGAAGAAATTTGGAAGCGATTGGGAGAAAGTGGTTCTGTACATCATGCAACCTACCCAACCTTTGATGAATCTCATTTAAAGGAAGATTCCATTGAATACCCAATCAGTATCAATGGAAAGAAGCGAGGCGTAGCAGAGTTCTCATCTGACGCGAGTCGAGATGATATTATGGCTGCAGCCAAAAATTTAGAAATAGTGAAAAAGTGGTCAGAAGGTAAGCAAATTCGAAAGATTATTGTAGTACCGGGACGAATGGTAAATGTAGTAGTAGGATAAATATCTGGATACTGGATACAATGCCCCAAGCATCTAGTATCCAGTATCCAGTATCAAGCAACTATTGCTTACGAACTAACTCTCCTAATTTCTGGTTAATAATACCAGCCTCTAGTCGAATCATATCTTCTTGTTTTTCTAATAAAAGGATATCAATTTCATCTCCTAATTGCATTTTTACAGCATATTCTCCTTTGGGGAATAAAGAAAAATCTAAGGTTAATTGATTATTGCCTTCTACTAAAAGCTGTGTACCAGCAGTCATAATGACTTGTTCAGTATCTTCAATACTATAAGTTAATTCTCCATTTTGGGCAGCAGACAAAGCAATAGATAATTGACCTCTATTTTTAGTCGCATCTAAATCAGATACAGAAGTAACTACTAAATTATTCTGATAAACCAATTGTACTTGTGTTGTTTCAGAATAGCTAAAAGTGCCATCTGAGGTCATCTGCTTTATCCGATAATAAGTAATTTTATCTTTAGCGTTAATATCTAAAAAGCTGTAATTCAATGTAGCATTTTGGGAAGCACAGTCAAAAACAGGAAAGAAATTTTTTCCGTTACTTGACTTTTCAACAATGAACTGTAAGTCTTCATTCAGGTCATCAATCGTCCAATTGATAACGGTTCCAACGTTAAGATTAACGGCACTAACTAAAGGTTCGTCAATTTGAGCAATTGAATTGAAAGATAATGTTCCCCCAATCAATAGCAGTAAAAATAGTTTCAGAGATTTCATAAAAGTAATTTTAATGTTTATAGGAAAAAACAAAGGTGTACCATAGCGTATACCTTCTATTTAAACTAAACATTTAATTTACTCTGCCTTGGTTTGTTTTAATGATTTAGACTAGCGTCAGGAATGAAACTAGAACTGCGTATTGTGTTTATCTAGGAATAAATGAGGGGGAAGTAATATAATAGGATAGACAAAAAGTATTCCATTTTTTTCTCAAAGGAGTCAATAATGACAATATTTCAAATAAAATTACTCAGAAAAAGCCCTGTCACATACTTACTATTTTTTGTTTGGCGAAAAGGTAGATACCTAAAAATTTCATTAGCCAAGCCATCATCTTCTTCCTCATATTTTAATTCTAAAACCACCCCTTTTTGTGATAAAGGATGTTGACTAAAAGCAGTTTTATGCAAAGGAGGATAAAAATGTAAGTCCCAATCTACAGTCATCCGAAATTTCCCATCGGAGGTACCCAAATAACTACGTTGGTAAGTATTTAAAAGGGTTGGATATAAAAATAAAAGTCGATTTTCTTGTTGTACATTAATTTGGTTAGTGATTATCTCCAAATCATCCAATTGAGTATCTGCCAAATTAACAATCCGCTTCGTCCCCAATTCATTATGTTTTATTTTGGTTTCAAATCGTGGTTTTTTAATGGCTTGCAAATCTTTTCCATACCACCGTAGCCTATATTTTTTTCGCTGATTGACACCTTCAATATTTTGCAATCCAGTTTGATAATCGGGTGTATCAAAGTAAATATTATTGACTTGTCTATTTGGAAATATTTTTCGGAAACCCGCAGGGTGGAGTTTCACGGCTTGCTCAACCGCTGATTTAGAAAGATGTGTTATTTTATATTTTCGTTCAAACCTCAAAGGCTAATAGAATTTAGTTAGTTTTTACTACTTAAGAGAGTAGGCAAAGAATAACCTACCCGATTAAATTGTTAAAATTATAATGCAAACTAGCTAGGAATTCGACACTAATTTTTCTTTGAAAAATCAGTGTCGAATCCTATCTAGTGGTTATTTTTACCAAGTCCCTAACCTGTTCTAGGTCTTATGCTGTATTACCCAGCTTGGTATATAATGTGAGGCGTTCCATAGCAATAGCGGTGTATTTCATCCTGTTACTCTCCGATAATTTCTTTATCTATTAGCATCAATTTAGACCCTTTATCTAATAAATACAATTGTGCTACTTTCTCTGCGCCATAACGTTTCACTTCGATATTAGCTGGACCAAATTCTGGCTTTTTTTGATAAGCTGCAAAACCTGTTTTACAATTCACCATATTGACCAAATTAATTTTTAAAACAGATAAATCTTTTGCCGCTACTCCAATTTGAGCACCATTGATATAAGTAGAAGTAACATTTACATGCGCCTCCTCCCCTACACTAATGCCTTTATCTCCTGCCCCGTGAATATCCATTCGTTTGATATTGACCACACTACCAGAGAAATCAATGGCATCATTACCCGTATTGTGAACCGATAAATTATTTATCGTTCCTTCACAAAAATCTGCATCAAATCCATCGGCGAAAGTATTTGAGATTTTACAATCCAATACTTCAAACAAACAACGAACAGTATTCAAGCCATCTTCACAATGATTGTTGATAAAAGCACAATTGAAAAAATGCACATCAGAATCATGGAAATTAACAGCACCTGTTAAGGTCCAATTAGCTTTCTGTAAGGTATTGAGATTATCGAATTGCACAAACCGCAAAATGGAGGTCGCTTTGTCTTTTGCCAAAACTGTAAATCCATTGGCTGATTTATCACTAGAAAAAATCCGAATGGGTTCCTCCATAGTCCCGCTCATCTGAACAGGAGATTTACTAATAAATGCTGCATTATGAATTAAATCTAAAGTAAATCCAGGTTCAAAAAGCACTTCATAATTTGCTGGAATAATCAGGTCTTTATCCGTTTGATGCTGACCACTTTTAAAAATAATATTTTGCCCTTCTACTTGATAAATAGGATTGCTTTCTAATTTTATATTATCAAATAATTCCTGCGCCGTCGTCATCGTCGAAGGCACTTCCCAATCCACCACGGACGAAGTGTAAAGCGTTGACAAACCAGCCACTCGATAAAAGACCGTCTTTACATCATAATTAGCAGGGATAGCTTTAAATTTAGAGGCATAAAATTTAGGCGTCGAATAGATAAACACAGGTTTCACTAATTTATCTCGAATCTCTTTATCATTTTTACCAAAACCAACTACTTCAATCGGCAGGGTATGATGATTGGCAATCATTAGGTTGAATTGCCCTGCTTTTCCTTTTTCCGTTCGCACTTTAATATCAAATTCGCCATAAGGTCGAATTAATGCTTGTATCTTTTCCCCTCGTTTAACAACTTTCAAAGAATCGTAAGTATATTTTTTGAATTCTTGTTGAATAAATACAGTCCGCTCTGCAATCTGTGGAAAGTAGCTATCCATCGTTTTTTGCAAAAACTCCCTTTGTGAATAGGCGTCCAAATAGCCTATATATTTTCTAAAAAAAGCTTCGTCGGTAAAAAGGAATTTAAAATAATCATGTGGATGTCGGTCAAAATTAATTTTATATCCGACAAACGGACCGCCATGATAAGGGGTAGGTGTTTCTCCAAATCCATCATAGCCAATTGGTTCCAATTTAGCAGTAATTGGATTATAGTAAAAACGAATGTTGTGCCAGCCAATTCCATGATAGGCCTCTAAAACATCTGCAATCGCAAAATATCGAGCAAACTGGTCAAGGTCCACCAATTCAGCAGGTGGCGCTTGTTTGAATTTCAACTGATGCAAAAGCGTTTGAGCCGCTTGAAAATTCTTTACCAAGGTTGGGTTTTCTTGGGTTCGAGCCTCTTTAAAAGGACGAATTTCGGCAGCATCATAAGCCGCATCTTCCCTACCGGTCAGATGATTTCGTTCTCCTAATTCTTTTACTTGTCGTAAATGTCCTTGCCAAACCAAATCTTCTGTTAATTTAATAATCGGTCCTTCTCGACGTTGCTTGTATTCTGCCAGTTGCTTATCAAAGTGTTCTTCATAAGCATAAACCCCTAGTGATTTTTCATTCAAATACAAATTGATAAAGTCATACCGCGGAGATAACACATCTGCTTTTTCTAAAAATTGGTGAAATAGCCATTCATCTATATAAGAACGCGTTGCAGGGTTTTGCACCGAAAAAGTCACCAATCTATTCCAAGCGTAATCCGTCTTCGCCTTGATGCGGAAAGACCATTTACTACCTCTCAAATGGTCCAACCAATCTCCTTTTAAGCGCAGCCTTACAGGTATTGTTTTTTCTTCTTTGGCAGAACTAATCTCTCCTTTCACCCAATGGTCCTCTGAAGCAATCAGAATCCCTTTTTTGAAAGCATCTTTCGTTTGTTGGACTAATTTATTCTTGGTTTGGTCTTTGACTCGAATTTTTAAAATATCAGGTTGGAAGGTAGTATTATTTCCGTCAACAAGGTTTGTTTTGACTAATTGTAGGTCATCCGTACCAGTAGTTGGTCTATCGTCTTTTTCAATTACAGTACTTATTCCTAATAATAAAACGACACCCAATAGCAAAATCAGCCAAAAGGGAAAACGTCTTTGGGCGTATTTGCTTTTACTATTTTTTTGTTGAATTATCATAATTTCAGTCTATCACAAAAAGACGCTTAATACGATACTTTTAGACCTGCCCGCTGCGCATTCAGGCGGGTTTGTAATTTTGAATAAGGGTTGTACGAAGTTTTAAAATAGTCCGTTTCCAACCCAACCCTAACCCTTCCCTTCAAAAGGAAGGGGACTACTTTTTCGGTAAATTGGAGAATTTATCGGTTTTGAACCCAAAATTTAGGGTTAAACGACTCCCTTCCCTAGGGAGGGAAGGGCTGGGGTTGGGTCGAAAAGGTTGTATTTAAAACTTCGTACATCCCTTATTTTAAATTTTGAATTTTAAATTTAAAACACCTCAGGCTGGTCAATCATTGAAAAACGAGTATCAGCAGATAGTTCCTGCAAAGCGGTGCTCAATTTCTCCATTTGTCCTAAATTTTCAACCCTACATAAAAAGGATAAATCTAAGCCTTTATCTGTATTATCCATGCGTTTCAATTCTACAAAAGGAAGATGGTTTGTCAATAACTGCGTAATTTGCTGCAAGTCATTCAGGTCTGTTTGGATATTGACAAATAGTCCATCAACTGTTTTATGAATAGGTCCATTCATTATTTTATGTCCCCACAAAATCAATAGAATCAGCGGAATAGCAATCAAGCCCATCACAAATTGATTCGCCCCCATTGCCAAACCTAAGCCAATTGTCATAAACAAATAAGTCAATTCTTCGGGGTCTTTAATAGCTGCCCTAAAACGTACAATGGACAAAGCACCGACCAATCCCAAAGATAAAGCCAAAGAAGATTTGACAATCGTAATTATCAACATAGTCACCAAAGCCAAAGGCAAAAAGTTATTAGCAAATCTTTTACGATTGGACACCGCATCTCCAAATCGAATATAAAACCACCGAATCAAAGTTGCCAACAAAGCCGTCAGCAAAAAGCCGAGAAAAAAATCGGTTAGATTGATGGTGTTTGTAAATTGTTCTAAGTATTGTTCGAATTTTAGCATTGCATTATTGTAGCGCCAAGCTCTGCTTGGCGGATTTATATATTACTACACCAAGCAGAGCTTGGCGCTACAGGTCTAAAAAAAAACCTTCCCATTATACCATTCTTTTTCAATCGTCGCATTGTTTTTTTCGTAAAATTTAATAGCAGGTTCGTTCCAATCCAATACTTGCCATTTTAATAATCTAGCACCTTGTCTTTTGGCTTCTTCCTCCAGTTCATTCCATAATAATTGTCCGATGCCGTGTCGTCTATATTCCTCATAAACCACAAAATCTTCGAGGTACAACATCCGACCTTTCCAAGTAGAGTAATTCATGTAATACAACACCATACCAACCACTTTTCCATCCATTTCCGCTACGTGCGACTGAAAAATACCTGCCTCAAAATCATTATGGTAATCTTCTAAAGTAGCCGTCACTTCATGTTCCGCTTTTTCATAAATAGCCAAGGACTTGACCAAATCGTAGATACTTGGTAAATCTGCTTTCGTCGCTTTACGAATTGTAATTTTCATTATATCTTGTTGTAAGTTAGCAGTTTGCTTTAAAGTACCGACGAATTCATTCGTCGATAAAAAATTCATCGACGAATTCATTCGTCGGTACATCAAATAAGCTGACAAAAGTAGTCGATGAAAATGAGAAAATGATAAAAAACTGACGAAATATAAGTTAATAATGCTTTAAACTGACATATCGGCAGAACTAAACATTGTGGTATTTCGTTTGTAGAGTAATAAATTATAACTTAAACCGAGAAAAGGAAAAGACGAATTTAGAAATCTACTTTTGAAAAGGTTGTTCTCTTATAAATAACTTTCAAAAAGTGCAAAACAAACTGAACATGAAGAAGCAGTTTATGGTAGAGTTTGAATTACCGGAAGTATTTGATGAAAAAATCATTGCTTTGGTACCAAAACAAAGAAATGTAGTCAATCAAATGTTGGCAAAAGGAAAAATAAAAACATACTCTTTAGCAATGGATAGGTCTATGTTGTGGGCCATTTTTGTAGCAGAATCAGAGTTTGATGTATTAGAATTAATCTCAGAGTTTCCAATGGCTGAATATATGACGCCTTATATTACGGAACTGATGTTTACCAATACAGAAAATCAGGTCTTACAATTTTCATTGAATTAATATAGTCAATGGTCATTAGGCAATAGTCATTGCTTGGCTTTTGTTTGAAATTAACCTTTATTATAAAAATAAACGGCTTGTCTTTTAATTAAGGCAAGCCGTTTATTATTTTTGAGCGTAGCTTGAACATTCCTGTTCGAGCATGCTAGTACAGCAAACTATACTTTAGGGGGTGTGTAAAAAGACATAATTGATTTTTCACACAACTTCCTTACGATTATTACTTTATAAAGAACATATGCTCCAACAACTCGGAAGAATAGACATTTACCTATTAGACCAATTGATGAAAAATCGAGTGCATCCTGCTATGCGTATCTTAGATGCGGGTTGTGGGTCGGGCAGAAATGCTCAATATTTTGTGGAAAATAATTATGATATTTGGGGCATAGACCGAGAAGCCGAAGCCATTGACATCATTAAAGAAAATGTTGGGTATTGGAATCCTGAATACGACCTTTCTAAATTTAGGGTAGCTGATTTAAGAAAAATCCCCTTTCCAGATAAGCACTTTGACTTCATTATTAGTAGCGCGGTCTTACATTTTGCGGAAAGTCGAGCACATTTTATTCAGTTGATGGAAGAAAAAATTCGAGTCCTACGCCCTAAGGGCATTTTATGGTTTAGAATGACGACTAAGCACACTTTGGAACAATACGCCGAACATTTACACGATGATATTTATGCCTTGCCAGATGGGTCTACTCGATACTTGCTAGATTTGGACGTTCTGAGTCAGCTAATGGAAAAACATGGGCTGCAATTTTTAGACCCGTTTAAGACGGTGAATGTGTCTAATTTACGGACAATGGCGACGGTGGTATTGCAGAAAGTTTAATTTCCCCCCACACTACCCAATAAAATATAAATCAACACCGTCACAATCACCAACCCCCAACTCAAAGCTTTAGTATATTTCCACTGTACCATTTCAACAACACCAACATCGGTAATCGTAAAGTTATTTTTCCGAGGAAACATTGCAGAAACTAGGTGCATAACGATAAGGTTTAAAATAAATTCTATCCCCCAAATATGGACAAAGTGTAAGTCTACTTTTACCACATAATCCATAAGAATATAAAAAAGGAGGCCAAACAATAGCCCCGCTTTAGCACCAACCGCAGAGACCTTAGGGAAGAAAAAGCCTGCTAGAATGACCGTGGCAATTGGAATAAAAAAGATACCATTTAATTGCTGCAATAATTGATACAAACCGTCAGGTGCATTCGCTACAAAAGGGGCGACACTTATGGCAAAAACAGCTAAAACCGCAGACACCATTTTACCAACCCGAACCGTTCTTTTCTCTGTGGCGTTTTGCTGAATATATCGTTTGTAAATATCCATACTAAAAACCGTCGCTGCACTATTTAAGGCGCTATTAAAAGTACTTAAAATTGCGCCAAGCAAGACGGCTACAAAAATTCCTGTCAGCCCAATCGGTAATACTTTTTTTACCAAATTAGGATATACGACATCAGGGTTATCATAATAGGTTTCACCAAAATAATAGAAGCCAATAATACCGGGGAAAACAATGACTAAAGGAATCAAAATTTTCAAAATTCCTGTAAATAACAAGCCTTTTTGTGCCTCTTTTAAACTAACTGCACCCAAAGCTCTTTGGATAATATGCTGGTGCATCGTCCAAAAATATAATTGATTGATAATCAACCCCGTAAACAATACACTAAAAGGTAGAATGGCATCTCTTGCGCCTGGACCAACCGAGGATTCCTTACTAATCACATTAAACTTTTCGGGTGCTTTCGCAAATACTCTACTCATGCCCTCTAACATGCTACCATCACCAATATTGTATAAAGCAATCAATGGAATCGCTAGTCCTGCAATCAATAAACCAAAACCATTAATCGTATCGGTGTAAGCCACCATCTTTAAGCCACCAAAAATGGCATAAATCGCGCCTATAATTCCTACCACTAAAACGGTCAGCACTAAGCCCTGTTGTTTGCTAACATCCAATAAACTAGAAATCTCGAAGATACTTTCGATGTTCAAAGCACCTGTATATAATACAATAGGCAAAAGCGTGGTAACCAAAGAAACAATGACCAGAAAAGCAATCAAGGTACGGGTGATACCATCAAAGCGTTTTTCCAAAAATTCGGGAATCGTCGTTAAGCCCATTTTAAGATACCGAGGGACAAAATAAACGGCAGCAGCCACCAAAGCCAAGGCAGATGTAACTTCCCATGCAATGATAATCGCTCCGTTTCTATAAGCAGAGCCATTCATTCCGATAAGGTGTTCGGTAGAAATATTGGTCAAGAGCATCGACCCTGCAATCACTACCCCTGTAAGGCTTCGACCACCGAGAAAATAGCCATCTTCGGTATTCAGTTTATCTTTTCGGAGCTGCCAAGTGGCGAAGGCTGCTACAAAGGCAGTAAAGGCAAGAAAGCTTAGGAATTGGAGCATATTTATAGGTTTTTCGTTTTATTAGCAAAAATAGCAGAATAGTCTTATAAAACAATAGAACAAATAAGGGATTGAAACTTTCTACTTTAACAATCAGGCTATTGGAAAAGTCATAATAATAAGTAATTTGCCACAATTACCTACATTTTTATAAACATCCCCTTTTTTTCCACATCGTATTTATCTCCACTTCTATTTAATATCCCCTTATTTAAATCTCTATGATTTAGCAAATCTGCTATTTCATCAAACAAAAACTAGAACAAATGACCAACACTTCGACTGTGAACTTGAAAACTTTTTGGCTATTGCTGTTTTTCGGCATGCTCCCTTTTTTATTAACTGCCAAATCAGTAAAAAAGGAATCACTTCCAACTTTTAATTGCCAAATAGTAGATTTGATTATTAACTGTTCGGATGATGCCAATCTTGCGATTGATAATTGGTTAACTGCCAGTAATCAGTCATTAAAAGCATCCTTTTACTGTTAGTAATAACTATAATGGGAATCCTCCAGTAGCAGTCTGCCAAGTAGCAGATGGTGGACTTTTAGTAACTTTCACAGCTACCGATGAGTGTGGCAACTCAGCGACTTGCGCGGCCACCATTTTCATAATAGATAATGAAGTAGTCCTTGAACAATGTCCAACTACAGACTTAATTTTAAATGCCTCAGATAAAACGCTTACTGCAATTATTAGCGAAGCACAAGGCAATCAAAAAGATATTTATAGAACCCCATTTAAAGACCCGTTGGGGGTTAAAAATTATAATAAAATTCGCTATCATGGGTGCCATGCAGTACGGCATGATGATCATATTCATATATAGCTGTGAGGTAACACTACTTAATGCTTACTGCCTACTCTCAACCGCTTTCCGTACACTTCCATGCTCCAACAATAAAGCCTTAGCCGTTTCATAATCCACATTTTCCAGTGCATTCATTACCATTTTAGTCCCTCTATCCACCAGTTTATTATTACTTAACTGCATATCAACCATTCGATTATCTTGCACTCTACCAAGTTGAATCATCACACTCGTAGAAATCATGTTAAGCACTAACTTTTGGGCAGTTCCTGATTTCATCCGGGTGCTTCCTGTGACAAACTCAGGGCCGACAATCACCTCAATTGGATGGTCAGATTCCGCCGCCATTGGAGAATCGGGGTTACAAGTAATACAACCTGTGGTAATATTATTTTTTCGACAAGTAGCTAAGCCTCTAACCACATAAGGTGTAGTCCCTGATGCTGCTATGCCTACTACTACATCTTGCTTCGTCAAATGATAAGCTTGTAAATCCTTCCACGCTAGATTTACATCATCCTCTGCAAATTCAACTGCTTTTCGAATGGCGCTATCGCCTCCTGCAATGATGCCGATTACCCAATCGTCCGTCACGCCAAAAGTCGGTGGACATTCCGATGCATCGACCACGCCTAAACGACCGCTTGTACCTGCACCGATATAAAATAGGCGACCACCATTTTTCATCCGTGGGACTATTGCATTGACCAAAGACTCAATTTGAGGAATTGTTTTTTCTACTGCAAAAGGCACAGTTTTATCTTCGTTATTCATGTTGGTTAATAACTCCATAACGGACATTTTTTCAAGATGTCGGTGATTAGAGGCGCTTTCGGTTATTTTTTGCATAGTGTATTTGATGGAGACAAGTTTCCTTGACTTAACTTAAATAAAGAGCAAAAATAACTATTCGAAGCTAATTTTTGTGTAAAATAAGTATATGTTCTGTTAAGAAGGGTTCGGTTTTTGCATTTAAAAATTAAATATTCCTCCCTGTAAATAAGGAACGCGATAAAAATAAATTTAGATTCTCGCCAAAGGATCTGAATTTATTTTAATGGGGTTGTGTAGAAAGTATTTTGACGCTGAAGGACGCTGACTTTTTATGACTTTTTTATGTTTTCTTGTGTTTCTTGTTCAAAAACATAATTCAAACATAATTCAAACATAGTCTTTCGTATGAAAACATAATAAATCAT
>CALLVC010000125.1 GCA_938010785.1 uncultured Saprospiraceae bacterium | reverse complement strand
AAGGCATTGAGTACATCAATGACCAAACACCAGATTTAGTTTTTCTCGATATTAATATGCCCGATATTTCTGGATTACAATTATTAAAGAATTTGACTATAATGCCATTGGTAATTTTTACAACTGCGCACAGCGAATACGTACTTGCAGGAAAAAACTGGGCTTTATATCTATTAAAAGGCAATTTTACCGATTTCAAGTCTCTAATCTCTGCTCTCGATTCTCGATTCTGAATAGTTACGTTTTTCTTTTAATTTTACAACAAAAAGTAAAATGAAAAACTACCTATGCTTCTGTTTAGCGCTCCTACTATTATTAATCGGGTGTAAAACCGAACCTACCGAAACTCCCCTAGCAGATACTATTTATTTCAATGGGACCATTCTGACCATGGAAGGAGATGAACCAGAATACATTAAAGCGGTTGCTACCAAAGGAGATGAAATTATCCAATTAGGTAGTTTAAAGGAACTAGAAAATGTGATTGGGGATAGCACTAAATTGATTGATTTAGAGCAAAATACTTTACTGCCAGGTTTTATTGAACCGCATTTGCATCCACTTTTAGCGACTATTCTTATCCAAACCAAAATTATTGCTTTTAATGATTGGGATTTGCCGAGTGGAAACTTTGCAGGAGTTAAAGACAATTCAAGTTATCTACAAAGGTTAGATGAGGCAGTAGCACAGCATACGAACCCAACTGAACCTCTCATCAGTTGGGGTTTTCACCAATTATATCATGGAGATATTGACCGACAACTATTGGACGAACGCTATGGCAATCAACCTATCGTACTATGGCAATACTCTTTTCATGAAGCGATTTTAAATACCGCGGCGATTAAAATGCTACAAATTGATGAAGCGGCGGCGGCGCAACATCCACAGGCTGATTTAGAAAAAGGGCGCTTTTTCGAAAAAGGGATGATGTATTTAGTGGGACCTAAATTGATGGGAATTTTATTAACGCCAGAACGAGCAGTAAAGGGCTTGCAATTAACTGCAAAGGCAATTCAAAATGGAGGGGTAACGACCGTGGCTGATATGGCTATGCCTTTAGTAAATTTAGATATGGAGCTAAATTTAGTGAAAGGGGTATTGAATAACCCTGCTATTCCTTTTCGTACCTTTTTAATTCCAATGGCATCGAGTTTTGCTAGAAGTGCGGACCAATTAGAAGCAGCTTTTCCTACAATAGATAGTTTAGCTAAATATAATACGGATAAAATAAAATTTGTTAAGCAAATAAAATTAATGGCAGATGGCGCATTTTATTCGCAATTGATGCAGATGGCGGAACCTTATACTGATGGTCATCATGGTGAGTGGTTGACGGAGCCCGAAGAATTTGCCAAATATGCCCAATTTTTTTGGGATAAAGATTACCGAATTCACGTTCATGCGAATGGAGATAAAGGGGTGGAAATGGTTTTAAATAATTTAGAAAAATTACAAAAAGAAGCACCAAAAGAAGACCATCGATTTACTTTCCACCACTTGGGATATGTCCGCAAAGACCAAGTGCAAAAAATGGCAAAATTAGGAGCACAAGCAAGTATCCAACCTTATTATTTATATAGCCTTGGTAGCAAATATGCGGAAACTGGTTTAGGTAAAAAACGTGCACAGCGCATCTCTCCTGTAGGCTACCTTATTCAAAATGATATTACCACTTGTTTCCATTCTGATTTTTTTATGGCACCCGTCGAGCCTTTGACTTTAATGTGGGTAGCGGTGAATCGAAAAACGATGGATGGTAAAACTTTTGGTGCGGAACTAAGAGTTAGTGTTTGGGAAGCGCTCAAAGCTGTCACGATTAGTGCCGCTCATCATTTAAATCAAGAAAATAGTATTGGCTCCATTAAAATAGGTAAAAAAGCAGATTTTGTTATCCTAGATGAAAATCCGCTAACAGTTAATCCTGAACAATTGAAAGATATTAAAGTCCTTTCAACCGTCTTTGAGGGACAACGGTTTTAAATTGATAATGCTACCAGTCAACAAAATATCCCATTTGCAAATAGTATGGCATGGTTTTAGGATTATGAATAAATTATTAAAAATAAATTATGTATTAAATTGTTTTTATTTAAAATGCATAATTTATTTTTAATAATATTTGGTAAATGTTAGACTATGAGAAAATAAACTACTAGCTTATTCTATTCTGCGAATTAGCCTACCTCTAGTCCTTCTTCACCAATTAAGGGTTTTCTTATAAAAATGAAATACTTCTAAAAATCTTGATTTCATTGGGCATCGAGCCCAATAAAATCAAAAAAGGGTTTTAAAGGGTGAACAAAAGTAGATTTTCTTTTTACAAATTTTGCTCCCGATTGCTATCGGGAATATGGCAAAATTTGTTAGGAACGTCTTGCAAAGAAGTTTTTATAAGAAAACCCTTTTCACCGATTTAAGTAATAAAGATTTTGGCAAATAATAACCTACGTATTTTAGGTGAGTTATTAATTGCTAAGCCCTTGAACAAATTATCCTCCCATGATAAAAACGCTACCCCTTGCGGTTAGATGTTTGTACCTATGTGTATTAGGCTGTCTGCTAATTCCTATTAGCTTACGCGCCGATGAGGTTAATGCTATTCCTTCCAATTACTTACCTAACGATACCCTATTTTTTGCTATTACGGATTGTCAAGCCAAAATTGATGTTTGCATAGAAGATTTGTCATTAGTCGAATTAACTAATATTGTCGTATCGGTTAATGGGGAAGCTTACCCTGAAACTTTCGAGGGATGTAATTTTGATACGACAAGTGCTTATACTTATTCAACCTTATTTGGAACAGGAGAAAGTGGCCCTTATGAATTGCTTATATGGAGGGTAGGAGATGCTGTTTTTACAGGTGTTTTTAATACCATTCCTGATTTAGTCGATTCTATGAACCTATGGGACCCTAACGGAAATTGGGTGCTTAATGATACCACCCAATTTATTTCTGGTGGCCACGGAGAGACGAGTTACAGCGATATGGCAGTACAGGTTGTTTCTATTAATTTACCCTCTTTTATTGGGTATAACTTTGGTATAGAAGCAAATGGTGTGCAATTGAGTTTTGGGGAAGGCATTCATAATGTCACTGTTCAAGATACCTTGCTTAATACAATTAGGAAAGCAGTAGTGGTGGTAGGTTGTTCCGATAAAACGATACTTAAACATCGAGTGCTACCGAATGAAGCACAACAACATTGTTTAGATTTTAGTGGCTTATTGACAGATGCCACAAGCGTGGAATTTTGCAACAACTTATCACAAGAAAGTGCTCAATTTGAATTGATGAATGACGATTCTTGTGTTTATTTTACAGGAATTGAGGCTGGTTTTGATACTGCTTGTGTAATTACTTGTGATGCCTACGGATTTTGTGATTCTACTTTTATTGTTGTGGAAACTTATGATGCGCTAAACTTTCGAGAAGCGACTATTCATTTGATAGAAGGGACTACTCAAAGTTATTGTTTAGATACAAATGTCTTGTTAAATCCAATTACTCAGTTACTAAATGATTGTCCTGATAAAAGTGGAAATGTAGCGAATGTCACTTTAGATTTTACGTCCTATTGTGCTGCTGTAGAAGGTTTGATACCGGGGCAAGATACCGCTTGTTTGATTATTTGCAATCAATACAATCAATGTGACACGACCATTTTATATATTGAGGTATCTCCTCCACCTTCTGTGGAAACTATTAATATTGTAATGAATTTAGGAGATACACTAGAAATTTGCCCAGAAACTGGAGAATTGGTGGGTATTGTATTCGAAATTAATGATTTTTGTGAAAATAATTCAACAGAAACTATCATTTCTAATATAAATAATGTAGATTTATGTATTCGTACAACTGCTGTAAATTTAGGAACAGACTCTATTTGTACAGTTATTTGTGACAATTTTTTAATATGTGATACAACTTATTATCTTTTTACAGTTGTTCCCAACACCCCTTCCCTCACAGCTACCCCGGACTTAGACACAACCTCCATTAACTCCCTCATTACTATTAACGTACTCGGAAATGATAGTATTCCCGATGGTGTTATTTCAAATATGGAGATTGTTTCCCCTAGTGGACTATCAACAAATGGCACAACAATATTGAATCCTGATGGTACGATTGATTATACCCCAGCTCTAGATTTTTGTGGAGAGTCGGACAATTTTCAATATCGTATCTGTAATGATACAGGTTGTGATACTACTTCGGTTGCCATTTTTGTTACTTGTCCAGACCCTCTTGCGAAAAAATTAACAGTTTATACGGGCTTTTCTCCGAATGGAGATGGTGTTAATGATTATTTCACAATTGAAAACATTGCACAGTTCCCAAATAATGAAATTTCCATCTTCAATCGTTGGGGCACAAAAGTGTTTAGTCAGCGAGGTTACAAGAATGCTTGGGATGGAACTTGGAATAATAAAATATTACCTGATGGTACTTACTTCTATCTGTTGAAAGATGGAGAAGGTAAAAAATACAACGGGTATATCCAAATCAATCCATAAATGCTAATAAAAGCTATGGATTGGAATAGTTATTGATTTATATATGAGGATTTTAGTATAAGTGGTTGTTAATCTAAATAGAGACTACGACATACGAGAAAACTCAAACCTATATCATTTAATCTTAATTTGAAAATCAATTAACTATTCGATACGCTAATAATTTAAGATTTGAAAGTTAAGACCTGCCCGCTGTGTATTCAGCCGGGTTTGAAATTTTTAATTTTTTACACCCTCAAACACTTGAACAACTTAATAACCATTACAAATTACTAACATTTACCATGAGAAAAATTTTTACACTCATCCTATTTTTTGTTATTGGTGGAACGACACTTAGCGCCCAACAAGACCCTATGTTCACAAAATACATGTTCAATAGCTTGGTTTATAACCCAGCTTATGCAGGGTATTATGACCACATGTATATTAGTGCTTTGTATCGAAATCAGTGGCAAGGAGTTGACGGCGCACCGACTACGCAAACTTTGACTTTACATACGCCTTTAAAGAATAATAGAGTAGGGGTCGGATTTCACGTATTGAATGATGCGATTGGACCGCTAGAGCAAACAAATGCATTTGCTGCTTATTCTTATAAAATTCCATTAGGTGGTTCTAAGCAATTGGCTATCGGAATTCAAGGTGGAGTGAGCTATCGTAGAGGCGATAGAAGTGCCATCACTTTAGAGAACGAAATAGACCCATCTTTTAACGATTTAGGAGAGAATCTATTATTACCAAATTTTGGAGCTGGAATCATGTATTACACGAAGAATTTTTACTTCGGTGTTTCTTCTCCGAGTTTGATTGAGCATGATTTGCGTAGAGATGAGAATATCGTTACGGATTCTTATGCTAAACAATTTAGACATTATTATCTAGCTACAGGTGGTGCAATTCCATTGAATGGTGACGTGTTAATTTTTAAGCCATCCATTTTGATTAAAAATGTAGGTATTTTATCTAATTTAAGTAAAGATGAAGCTTTCCAACAGATTGGTGCTCCAACAGAATTTGATATTGATTTATCGCTTTTATTCTATGAGCAATTCCAAGTTGGTTTATCTTTCCGTTCTGCTATTGAGGCGTTCGGTGGGGAGAGTTCTTACGATTCAGCAGATATTTGGATGTCTTATTTTTTACCAAACGGTTTGCGTCTAGGAGCAGCATTTGATTATCCTTTAAATGATATTAGTACTGTTACCTTCGGCTCTTTTGAAGTCATGGTCGGTTACGAATTTAATTATAAAGTGAAGAAAACGGTTACACCGCGTTACTTCTAATTCAGTATACAGTTAGCAGTATGCAATAAGCAACTAGCAGTAATTCACTGTAATTGTCTATTGCATACTGCATCTTCACACTGCAAACTGGAAACTGCCTATTACTTACTGGCAAACATTCAATAACTTATAAACGATTCATTATCAGCTACTTTTGTCAGCAATTGGCAAAAGCTTAGAATCTTATTGCCATTAATGAATATCGGTAAGATTTTTGCTGTTCTAAAATTTAAACAATATTAATAGAGTTTATGATTTTGGGCAAAACTCAATTTCATAAATCACAACTAAAAAACGACAAAAACGGAATCGTAATTTATTTTTGTCCATAACAAAACATTAATAACATAGGAAGCGGGTCTGTAGTGAACCATCATCTATCACCAGCCACCGTAAACACCTACTTATTTTGAAAACTACAAGCTCTATGTTTAAAAGAATTCTTTTTACTGCGCTGATACTCTTTGTTGGGTTATCGGCTACTTTTGCTCAAAGTAGTAAGTTGAAAAGAGCCAAAAAATTATTTGAAGGCTTAGCTTACATTGAAGCAATTGAGCTATATAATCAAATCTTAGAAAAGGATGACAATGCCGAAGCTAAGATTTATTTAGCAGATGCTTACCGCAAAATTAATGATACAGAAAATGCCGAATACTGGTATGGACAAGTTGTTCGTTTGCCAGAAGCACAACCTGTTCATAAATTGTACTATGGTCAAATGCTGCAAAGCAATGGTAAATGTGATTTGGCCAAAGAATGGTATGAACAATACGTGGCGGCTGTACCAGACGAAGTACGTGCCCAATATCTAGTACGTGCTTGTGATTATAACGAAGAATTGATGACTAAGAATGTCAACTCTTACGAAACCACTCACCTTTCTATTAATTCCAATTTAGATGATTTTAGTCCTGCTTTTTATCAAGGCGGTTTGGTCTTTGCTTCTGAGCGAGACAAAGGTTCTGCTGTAAAAAGAGAGCATACTTGGACAGGTAACCCTTTCTTGGAATTGTTTTTTGTAGAAATGAAAGCTACAGGTGGTGAAGATGCTATGTGTAAATTTGATTATGGTAGACCAGAGAAATATTCTGACAATGTGAATGAAAAGTATCACGAGGCAGCGGTTTCTTTTTCTTCCGACCAAAATGAAATCTTCTTTACAGCAAATAACTATGAAGGAGATAGTGATGATGGCACTCGTAAATTGAAAATTTATTCTGCTAAGAGCGAAGGGGAAGGCAAATGGGGCGATAGAGAAAGCTTACCTTTCAATAGTGATGAATATTCTGTAGCACACCCGTCTTTGACGGAAGATGGTACGCGGTTATTTTTTGCTTCTGATATGCCAGGTGGTTTTGGAGGAATGGATTTATACTATTCTGATTTTGAAAGTGGCCGATGGGGACCACCAACAAACCTAGGACCTGCTATCAATACGGAGGGACACGAAATTTTTCCTTACTACGGTTTGAATAAGCGTTTATACTTTTCTTCGGATGGACATATTGGTTTAGGTGGTTTGGATATTTTTTATATCGTTGATAAAGGCGAAGGAGAATGGAGCTCCCCTGAGAACATAGGCTACCCATTAAATACACCAGCAGATGATTTTGGGATAATTTTTAATGAAGAAGGTACTTGTGGTTTCTTTTCTTCGGATAGAGATGGTGGTTCTGGTAGAGATGATATTTATAGCTTTGTCAAAACAGCTACACCTTTAGAAATTTTAGTATTTGATGAGGATACTAAATTACCATTAGAAGGCGCTGAGGTAACCAATGATTGTACAGGCGAGACTTATACAACAGATACCGAAGGTAAAATAGTCATTGACCAAAAATTAAATACTTGTTGTAACTTCGAAGCAAGTTATGAGGGATACAACAATAATAAGAAACAAGCTTGTACGGAGAATGTACAATTAGGAGATTTAGTAAGAGTAGAATTACCTTTGAAGCGAGATTTAGTTTTTGATATTGAAGGTATTGTTTTTGACCAACAAACGGGCTTACCCTTAGAAGGTGTAGAAATTTCTATAACAAATGATTGTTCTAAAGCTGCACCTCAAGCTTTGATTACAGATGCTTCTGGTCAATATCGTTTTGATTTAGATGCAGATTGTTGTTATTCTATTAAGGCTTCAAAAGATGGTTATTTGGTTGCTCAAATTGATGACCAATGCACCAGAGATTTAGGGGAATCTACTACTTTACAATCTAATATTAACTTGCAGCCATTTACTGTTGATGAAAATGGACAAGATGCGAATAGAGTTATCAAAGACCCAACAACGGGCGAATGGATTGATACTCAAACAGGAGAACCTGCGGAAGGTGAAATTAATGGCTTTATTTATAAAAATGG
>CALLVC010000124.1 GCA_938010785.1 uncultured Saprospiraceae bacterium | reverse complement strand
AAGTCAAGGAGAGCAGCAACGGGTGGCAATAGCTCGTGCGATTGTCAATCAACCTACTGTTATCTTGGCGGATGAACCTACCTCTGCTTTGGATGATGAAAATTGCGAGGAAGTTATTCAGTTATTAGAAGAACAGGCGGCTGCAGTTGGGGCGACGCTTTTGGTCGTGACGCATGATGGTCGGTTGAAGGAGCGGTTTGAGAAACAGATTAAAATCTGAGATTAATCTAAAATTTCAAATTTATAAACAATGAATCTTTTCAAACTAAGTTGGAAAAACCTAATCAATAATCCGTTATCCATGTCCTTGAGTCTGGTGCTATTTGCATTAGGGGTCGGATTGATTTCGCTGTTATTGATTTTAAATAAACAGTTACAAGACCAATTTGATAAAAACTTGGCGGGTATTAACTTGGTCGTAGGTGCTAAAGGAAGCCCTTTGCAGCTTATTTTATCAAGTATGTACCATATTGATTCGCCAACGGGTAATATTCCAATTAAGAGTGCAAAGGCACTAATGAATCCTAAGCACCCTTTGATTGAACAAGCGATTCCATTATCTATGGGAGACAGTCACCAAGGTTATAGAATTATTGGGTCTACCTATGATTTAGTTGATTTATATGAAGGAAAAGTAGGTGCTGGGAAATTGTGGGCAAAAGATATGGAAGTGACCATTGGGGCAACTGTAGCAGATAAACTAGGCTTAAAATTAGGGGATGGATTTTATAGTTCGCATGGATTGATTATCGACGATAATTTAGTGCATGATGATGCTCCACAGTTTAAAGTTGCGGGCATTTTTAAGCCCACTGGAGCCGTTCTAGACCAACTAATCTTAACGAATACCCAAAGTATCTGGAAAGTCCATGATTCTCATGAACACGAAGAAGGAACTACACCTGAGGACGACCATGAAGGACATGACCACGACGAACACAATCATGATGACCACGAGGGGCATGACCACGACGACCACGAGGGACACGACCACGAGGGACACGAAGGACATGACCATGCCGAGCATAATCATGAAGACTCAGCAGCTAGTCCAGCTATGCTACCAACCAATGAAGCACTATTGGCGAATGTAGACCAAAGTATTACCTCCCTTTTAATAAAATTTAAAAATAATAATTACCGTACGCTGAATATGCAACGGAATATCAATGAAAATACAGAAATGCAAGCTGCTACGCCTGCTTTCGAAATCAATCGACTTTATTCTATGATGGGCACCGGAACCGATGCTTTGCAGATGTTGGCATATGTGATTGTTTTTGTTTCTGGTTTAAGTATATTCATCTCCTTATTTTCCTCTTTGCGGGAAAGAAAATACGAGTTGGCATTGATGCGAGTAATGGGGTCTTCTCCGAGTAAGTTGTTTACTCTAATCGTCTTGGAAGGTTTAATTTTGGCTATTCTTGGTTATGTCATAGGAATTGCCTTAAGCCATATTGGAATGGAAATTCTAGCAAAGTATATGTCTGATGCTTATCGTTATTCTTTTTCTGGGGCTATGTTCTTAAAAGAGGAATTATACTTATTGTTAGGTGCTTTAGGTATTGGTTTTATCGCCGCTATCATTCCTGCTATTCAAGCAAAAAATACAGATATATCGAGGACTTTAGGTAAATAAAACTGCTGCTTCAACCATGAGTTACGTAAAGCTGGAATTTCCTATATTGGTTCAGAATATTAGCCTCAATGATAAACCCAATTATCATCTGAAACCACTATTTGTCCCCAGCCCTATCGTCTCTGACCGAAGATTTGAGCCTGCTGTCCGCAAACTACGAGATGCTTTAGCAATGAGACTCAAGGGATTTGAGTTGGGGCGAAATAACGCTGAATTATTATTGTGGTATGCCTTTAATCCTGAATTAAAATTTACTAGCCAAAAGTTTAATTTCCCCATAAGCCGTCAATATTTTGATGGAAAAATTTCGGTAGTAGAATTTAATTTAAAGGGTATGACTTTTGTCTGTCTACCTGCTTTTCAGCACTTTATTTTTGTCGCTCGAACTGGACCTGATGACAAAACAAATATTAAGAATGCCATCGAGCGCATAGTGATACAATATTTAAAAACACAGCGCGCAGAATTACAAGAAGACCTAGATTTTACCCAATATTACAGTACTAAAGGAGAATTTGTCACTACTGTCACTCAAAGTATCAAAGTCAAACAGGGTACCTTTCGGTCTGAACACTCCAATGATAATTCATTTTTTGACAGTTTAGCCCCTAGTACTGATTTTGACGGTAGTATAGAAATTGAGAAAGTAGGAACGGATTTACTGCGAAAATATCCTGATAAATTATTGCGTGCCTTCAAAAGAGAGGATTTAATCGAACGCTTAACCAATACTTTTTATCATTCTGAAAATACGCCTATTGTTTTAGTCGGGAAAGAAGGGGTTGGAAAGCATAGCCTTATTCAAGAAACAATTTTTCGCTATAGAAATGCCCAACAAAATAAGAACATAGAGCATTTACAAAGTGTTTGGCACTTAGACCCTACTCGAATTATTGCAGGAATGAGTGTCGTCGGTTGGTGGCAAAAACGATTTGAAGCCATTCTGAAATTTGCACAAACACGTCGGCAAGATATGGTCAAAAATCCCACTGCCGATAAATTGGTCTTTGACAATATCATTGCCTTACAGCGAATTGGTAAATCGGCTCAAAATAATATGACTTTAAGTGATGTCTTAAAGCCTTATTTGGAAAAACGAAAATTGCAAATCATTCTCATTGCTACACCAGAGGAATGGAAAATAGTACAGGAAAAAGACCGAAGTTTTGCCGATTTATTTCAAGTGCTCCGAATCCCTGAAGTAACTTATGAAACAGCCGTTGGGATTGTTTTAGAACAAAGAAAACAATTAGAATTGGCTTATGATGGAAGTATTTCTATTCAAGCCATTCATCGCTTATTTACCATTCAACGAAATTATCTAAAGAATAAAGCCTTGCCCGGTAGTGTGATGAAACTATTGCGGCAATTGGTCACCAAATATAAATCTATCCCCATAGATTTACCCGAAGTCAGAGAAGAATTCCAAAATTTTAGTGGGCTTGAAGAATCTATCTTTGATGCTTCTTATTCTTTTGAAAAACAAGAAGTTAGAAAAAAAATAAGTGCTACTTTAGTTGGTCAACCAGAAGCAGTCGATACTTTGGCGGATGTTATCCATACCATCAAAGCTAAATTAGCAAATCCTGATAAACCTCTAGGCTCTTTTATGTTTATTGGCCCAACTGGAGTCGGAAAAACGCAGGCAGCCAAGGTGCTTTGTAAGTATCTGATGGGTGACGAAAAGCACCTTATGCGTTTTGACATGAATGAATACATTGACGAGAGTGCGGTGCATCGACTCATTGGTGATTATTATAATCCAGAAGGGCAATTGACAGGAAAGGTGCGTTACAATCCTTTTGGTATTTTATTATTGGATGAAATAGAAAAAGCCCATCCTAAAGTACACGATTTATTATTACAAGTATTGGATGATGGTCGATTGACCGATAGTATTGGGCGGACAGTAGATTTTACCAACACCATCATTATTATGACGTCTAATGTTGGAGCAAGAGCGGTTTCTACGCAACTAGGATTTGGTCAGAATTTGGCCAATGATGCTGCGATTTACAGAAAATCGGTCAGCGATATGTTCCGTCCTGAATTTATTAATCGGATTGACCGTATTGTTATTTTCAAGCCACTTGCATTGGAGCATATTTTAAATATTGCTCGATTACAAATCAAAGAATTGCTACAACGAGATGGCTTTGTGAGACGCTCGACTATCTTGAATATCTCGCAAGAAGCATTGAAATGGGTTGCTCGTAGAGGCTATGATGCACGAATGGGTGGTCGTGCTTTGAAACGCCAGATAGAACGAGATTTGACGGCCTTAAGTGCAGAGCAATTAGTGTCTACTTATAGTGACCAACCGATACTATTCGATATTTTTTATGATGGTAAGAAATTAGTTCCTAGAATCACCACACTTGAATTCGTAGACAATATTGATGAAGATTGGTTACCCGAAACACCTGACGAAAAACAAGGCAAACGATTTTATGGTCAATTACTCCGAAGAATTGAGCGTATTGAACAGCAAATCAGTCGGATGGAACTAGCCGAAGAACAAACCGAATTAATCGTCGTCGGGAATAATAAAGGTGACCAATTAAACTGGCAACATTATGATTTTAAAAATCGCTTGGTAGAAGTAAAAGAACGTGTGCAAACCATGCTACTGGGCTATCGAGACCGTAATTTTGACGAAGCTCCTGCCCTCCCCTTACGACTTAAGCGGATTAAAAATAGTAGTTTTACGTATTCTACTAATGCTGGCGATAAGGCTTACCGAAAAATGATAAAAGACCAACTTTTTCAACAAGAAGGGATGCAAGAAATTGTGGAATACTATCGTCATGCCGCGGCACAGTTTGATAGTTTGAGTAC
>CALLVC010000123.1 GCA_938010785.1 uncultured Saprospiraceae bacterium | reverse complement strand
TGAGATAGTTTAGTAAATGTGGACACAAAAATAAGTTAAATTTGTGTTCGTATGAAAAAGCGCAATTATCCAAAAGAACGTCGGCAGTATGATGCCGAATTTAAGAAAAATGCTTTACAGCTAATAGTTGATGGACGAAGTGTCAGTTCGGTTGCTCAATCATTAGGCGTAAGCGAAGGGGTACTTTACAATTGGAGAAGTAAAGCAAAGAAAGCCGTTTTAACTAAACCTCAAAATGAAGATAAGGCAGAAATTGAAATTTTAAAAAAGAAATTAGCAGAGGCGGAGATGGAACGTGATATATTAAAAAAAGCTTTGGGCATTTTCAGCCGAAATCGGTAAAAGAAAAATATGAATTCATTGCCGATTCTAGCGAAGAATTTCCAGTAAGAAAGCTATGTAAAATAATGGAGGTAAGTCACGGAGCCTATTATAATTTTACAAAAGGACAGACTTACCAGACTAGCCTTAATCGGCAGCTTTTACTTAAAGAAGTAAAAGCAATATTTGATTTTCATAAACGGCGATATGGGTCTTTGAGAATATGGGATGAAATGAAAGATAAAGGTTACAAAATTGGTTTATATAAGGTCAAAAGCTTAATGAAAGAACTGAATTTGATAGCTATTCAGCCCAAAAGCTTTGTACCTAGAACTACTCAAAGCAACCCAAATCTTCGTAGAAGTCCTAATTTATTGCTGAATTTGCCCTTTCCGGATGGTCCTAATCAGGTAGTTGTAGGCGATATAACGTATTTGCCAACACCTGACCATTCAGAGGATGGTTGGCTCTATTTAGCAGTCTGGATGGATTTATTCAGTCGCAAAATAGTAGGTTGGAAAGTAGATGACAATATGGAAGAAGACTTAGTAATTGACCCTTTTAGAAAAGTCATCAAAAATCGCCAACCACCTGAGGGAATGATTGTTCATTCTGATGGTGGCGGACAATATGGTTCTATCAATTTTAGAGCCTTGCTTGGAGCTCATAAATTAAGACAAAGTATGACTCGAAAAAATGACCATTATGATAATGCTTTTGCAGAATCTTTATTTTCAAGGTTTAAAGCAGAGATCTTAGATGAAGGTGTTTTTAAAGATTTATATGATGCTAAAATTAGAGTCTTTGAGTTTATTGAAGGCTATTACAACACTATCCGTAAACACTCTTCAATTGGCTATCTTAGTCCAATACAATTTGAAGATAAGTATTGGATAGAGTATTGGAAAAATAATAAACCGTAAGCTGGTTTTTATGAAAAAATCAGGTCATTTTTTAATTTCTCACTTATTTAAGTGTCCATATAAACTAAATTACGCCAGTTATCTGTCTATGCATTTTGTTTGATTTTAGTCGAAAGTCTAATTTTAGCTAAATCTAATTTCAATTCCTATTTTAATCATGTATAAAGAATTACGCGAAAAGGCAGAAGAAAAAGTGGAGAATAAGAAGGCATTTTATATTTGTGCTATTATTTTTACTTCCACTTCTTTTGTTTTATTGCTATTAAGTTTTTATTTACCAGGCGCTAGTTTTTGGTTGAGGTTGCCAATCCCTATATTGATGATGGTATTGGGTGTTGTTTATATCAATGCCTTTGGTTGGTCTTCTTCGAATACCCACTCGGAAGATTGGGAAGAGGACGAAATCGAAAAAGAAATAGTTAAGCGCTATCAACAGAAAAAGGCACAATTGTCACCTATAGCAGACTTATCCGATAAAGAACTTTTAGAATTGAAAGAATTGGAACGGCTGAAGCAGAAATGGGGGCGGGATGAGGAATATGTTTGAGGGTGTTGGTTTTATATTTGGCGGAATGTAGGGTGAAAATGGTAGATTCCGCCAAAAATGAAGATTTAAAAAAATATATTTTTGTTTTAAAAAATAATACCATGAAAAAATCAGACTCAGTTAACAAATTTACAGCACTCAAAATACGCCAAGATAAATGCACTCAAATCATAGGTGAAATTGTTGCTGATAAAAAATATCATAAAAAAGAATTACTGCAACCAGTCATTAATGCTATGGATGAATTGATTCAATTGGCAGAAGAAAAGTTGAAAAAATAATCTTCTTTTTTTGATAGTAAAAGCCTTTATCATTTAGTTGGTAAAGGCTTTTGGTTTTGTAGTGGGTGTTTTGAAACACTTCGTATGCTAAGTATTTCACTTTAGGATTAATTCAATGGCAAATAATTAATTTCGTGCGAGCTTAATCTATAAAGTTGTAATGGAATGACGGATAGGGTAAACTATTAATTTTCATATACGTAAAAATATATGTTTACTTAATGAAAATTAGAATGTAGTTTATGAGTTACCCTATAATCCTTGTTCCTAAAATTCTTATCTCTGATAATTATAAATCATATCAAATTGAAATCCCTAAATTACCGAATACCCCTAAAGAAAAAGAAATTGAATTAAGAAGTAATGATATTGGATTAGAGTTTATCTTATTTATAGTATTTTGTTTGTTCTTAATATTAAATAATAAAGAGTTTAATAGTTTAGAATTGGGTATTATATTACTTCTAATTGCGATAGTTTATAAATTTATTTCACATGAGACTATAGCAACGGATAATCAAAAAAAAATATTAAATGCTAAAAAGGAATTTGAACAAAAAAAAATCGAATATAATAATGCTGTTAAACAGAGAGATTTCCTAATAACTAAAAAACGCTTTATTGAAGAAAATAAAGTTGAAAGTATCGGTGAACGGCACAAGATTGCAATAATAGATTTATTAATAAAAGAAAATGAAATTACAGTTTTTAAAAACGAAGATTCTGTAAAAAAAGGAATTACTGAAAAGCAATTTTTAGGTTTATTATTAAATAAATTTGGCAATAGGATTCTTACTGATTATTCCGTATCTGATGGAAACGAAGAATATTGGAGTTATACTCCTGACTTCATATATTACGATGATGTTCGGCACATTTATATTTGCATTGAAATTGACGAGCCATATGATCTTCAAACAGGAAAACCTATCCATTTTATTGGAGAAGATGAATTAAGAAATTCCTTTTTTAATGAAAATTTGTGGTGTGTTTTTAGATTTGCCGAATATCAAATAGTGAAAGAACCGAATAACTGTATTCTTCTTTTAGAAGAATTAATTAGAGGTCTTGAACTAGGAAGAAAGACTTATTCTCGTAAACTAAGTATAGTCGAATCTTGGTCTGAAGAAGATGCGAAAAAAATGGCATCGAATAACTATCGAGAAAAATATCTTGATATTCCTCCTGTTGATAGAACAAAGTATAAAACAAAAAAAATTATAGTTGAAGATTCTTTCGATTATGATGATTTACCTTTTTAATTGAAAAATATTTTGGGACATTAAAAATGAAACACTTTACTTTATAATATTACATGACTTAAAATACCTGAATACCCAAGAGTAGTAAAGATTGACCATTCGCAAAATTTAATATTTGTACGGAGTTATTTACCGCGCTCAGGGATAGCTTTTGCCGGTAGCCAAAAGGGCTAGAGGGGACTAATCGTATTTTCTTCAATCCATGTTCCAATCCTTATAGAAACATCAGCTATCCTATTCAATATTTCCCAATCAGAAAACCGCAAAACGGTGAATCCAATTTCTTCTAAATCTACCGTTCGTTTTTTATCTTTTATTTGTGCTTCAACATCATCATGGGTGATTCCATCGACTTCGATAATTAGCAGTAATTCTCTACACATAAAATCTGCAATGTAATTCAAAACAGGTCTTTGTCTGCGGAATTGATAGCCTTTCATTTGTTTTTTACTCAGTACATATTTCCAAAGACATGCTTCGCCTTTGGTCATATTCTTTCGTAATTGGTTGGCGTATGGTTGTAGATTTTTATTGTAGTGGTAGTTGTTTTGTGGTGATGCTTTCGTCATAGTTTTTTTTGTTTAGCATTGGAAGTTTTTGCTTATCTACCCCCCGACCTATTCTATGGCTGCTAAGTTCTGTTTCACAATAAGTAAAATATTGAAGTTATTCCTAATGATTTTAATTCGCAAGATGTAATCTTCCCCGCTGGCGGGGACCGAGGGGTGGAATTTTACTAAATTTAGTTTTTTCCACCCCCCGACCCCAGCCAGCGGGGGAGAACCTCCTGCAAATTAAAAATCTTTTTGGGAGTTGCTTAATTTGTGGAAATTCACATCTCAAAAACTGTATATTGAGGATAGTTTTTAGCTCACCCTTTAAACCCCTTTTTACAAATTTTGCCGTTCGATACGGCAAAATTTGATAGGAACGCCTAGTTAAGCATTTTTATAAGAAAACCCTTTCTATCCAAAGAACTTCAAAAGTTAGCTTTTGGCGATAAGCTAAAAACAAGAAACCCCGATGTCAGTGAAGCCATCGGGGTTTCTAAAAAGGATTGTCTTATTTATAATTAGGCAATCTTGACGTTTACAGCCATTGGGCCTTTTCTTCCGTCTTCCACGTCGAAAGTAACTTTGTCGCCTT
>CALLVC010000122.1 GCA_938010785.1 uncultured Saprospiraceae bacterium | reverse complement strand
AAAGCAATTAATTGAGTGCCACTTGTTCCCGCCAAATCATATACTAGTCCGCTTCCTAAATTAATAGTCGGCTTTTTGAAGCTTTCTTGAAATTGTGTGTTAATATTGGCCAATTCTCGATTAATCATCAAACTTTGTAAGTTTTGATTATTCGCAAATAAAGTTTTTTCCAACTCTGCTAATTGATAAACTTTAGGTTCATAACTTAAGCCATCCATCAATTGATAAAGTTTATTCAAATCATCTTGCCCCATGGCTAAATTTAAATCCCGATAAGCAGTTGATACATTATTCTCCTGAATTAAAATATTAGTCGAATCATTTAAATAAGCATCTTGTGTTTGCAGTAAATCAAATTTACCTGCTTGCCCAAATTCCTTTCGTACATTTTGATACTCAATTCTATCTCTAGATAAAGTCAGGACTTCTTTCAGAGTCGCTAATTGTTGTTCTTGTATCAGCGCTCTATTATACGCTAGAATAATTGCTTGAACCGTATTTTCGGTAGCAATAGAAATTCCTAAAGTTGTTTGGTTTTGAACTTCTTCTAACTGCTGTTTGGTAAGCTTTACTTTTTTGCCATCATAAATGGTCCAAGCAGCATCAATAGAAGGAGTGATTCCTGTCGTCAAAGCAGATTGCTCTAATAAAAAACCAGGCGCTTTGGCATTTCTATAACCATTATTAGAATTAATATTAAAATCTAATCTAGGATAACGCCCTGCCGCACCCCAATCATTGTTATTAGTGGCCACTTGTAAGTTTTGTCTAGCAATTTCTATTTGGTAATTATTCTGAATACCAATTTCTATCGCTTGGGCTAAGCTCAGTTTTTCTTGTGCTTGTAGAGAAAGACACAAGAAGATATTTAAAATAAAGAAGAGTGATTTTTTCATTTTAAGGTCTTGCTAATTTCTAATTCCTTTTCAAAAAAAGTTTTGATTTGTCTCCAGTTTTTAACTCTGGTAAATTCGGTATTATCTAAATTATGAGGAGCATGGTATAAAATACCTTTTCCTGTAAAATGGGTCAAATTTTTCACATGGTCATCAATTAAATAATCGGCAATAATCATATCTTTTCTACCACAAAACACAAAGTTTTTCCACGATAAAAAAGGGAAATATTTTTGCAGCCAATCATATTTATCTTCCATCGAATTGCGAAATTCCATAGCGGAAGTAACAATAAAAATTTCGTAATGCTCAGATAACCATTTTACCACTTCCTGACTATCAAGCATTAAAGGTAAGTCTTTAAAAAAACCTTTGATGTGTAATTGGTTTCTCAATTCAGGATAACCAACATATTGATAAATTTTTTGTCCTTTTTCAAACAGTGCTGCTTCTGTAACTTTTACCCCCGTGTATCTCTCATACCATTCAATAAATCGGGCATTGGTATTTGCCAACACCTCATCCATATCTATTGCAATTCTTTTCATATTTTCTTGGATTTAGTATTTGCCCTTATGCCAAAGCTTTCTGATTCTTGATTGCACTTTCTACGGATTCTAAAGAAGGTTTTTTCCCCTCCCATAACCACTTAAAATAAACTTTAATCCGATTAGTCGCAATAATAAATATCGGTAACAGCAATAGAATAATTACAGTAATAAACATCAATCCAAAAGCCACAGAAATAGCCATTGGAATAATAAATTGAGCGCCCAAACTAGGGTCTAATAAAAGTGGTGCTAAGCCCGCAACCGTAGTAACAGAAGTCAAGACAATAGGTCTAAAACGAGACAATCCAGCTTGGTACAATGCATCCATTTGCAACATATCTTTTTTCAAATTCTGATTATAAGTAGAAATGAAAACCAGTGCATCATTAACCAAAATTCCAATAAGTGCTAAAACTCCTTGATTAGATAAAATCGTTATAGGTTTGTCCATAAACCAGTGCCCCCAACCTACACCAATATAGCAGAATGGAATCAACATAAATACAACCAAAGTCTGACTAATAGATTTAAAAGTTAAGGCAATTACAAAAAACATTAAAATTAAAACGATAGGACCAACCAAAGCAAAAGAAGCTCCAGTTTTAGCATTCTCCCGTTCCTGTCCTTCTAAAATAGCCGTTACACTTGGATATTTAGCTTCTACTCTGGGTGCGATATTCTCTTTGATATTTGTGTTTTGATCTGCAGCAGATACATCGTTATCCGCAATATCCGCCTCTATTGTTATTTGTCGTTTTCCTTCTAGTCGGTCAATGGCTAAAATACCAACTTCTTCTTTTAAGGTTACAATTTCTTTCAATGGAAATGTTCTACCGTCTGCTAGTCTGATACGCATTTCTTCTAATTGCGCAATATTTTTTCGGTCAGCTTCGGCATAGCGAACCCAAACTCTTACTTCATCTTTTCCCCGTTGTAATCTTTGGACTTCGCTACCAAAATACCCTTGCCTGACTTGCCCTGCAATTTCTTGTAAGTTTAAGCCAAGAAATTTTGCCTTTTCATTTAAATTTATCTTTATTTCTTTCAGTCCATCTTTATTAGTATCTGTAACATCCCGTAACTCTGCCAAGGAGTTTAACTCTACTTTGACCATCTCTGCTGCCAGCTTAAGTTCCTCATTATTAGTGCCAACTAAAGAAAGAGAAACTGGTTTTCCAAAATTTAATTGAGCACCATAAGTCAACTCCTCCGCTCCTGGAATCTCACCTGCTCTTTTCCGAATAGCCTCAGAAATTAAACGTCCAGTAACGGTTCTTCTTTCTTCAATATCAATAAATAATAAATTAAGTCCTCCCTTATTAGTAGTAGGTCCAACGGTTTTTTGAATATTTTGAATAATGGGTTCCCCATTTGCCATATATTCCTCGGTTAATTCTTCATTAACTTCCCATGCTGCTTGCTCAATGTGCTCCAACCATTTTTCGGTAATATCAGAAGAAGTACCAGAAGGCATTTGTAAATCGACATTCAAGTTATTTAATTCCACATTTGGGAAAAAAGTTTGTTTGATAATTCCACCTTGGATAGCAGAAAAAGTCAGAATAAGCGCACTTAAAATAGAGGCAAATACCAAAAATTTATTATGCATGGAGAAGCGCAAAACAGGGGCATATAAAGCATCTCTCAACCAACGCATAAATCCATCAAATTTTTGGACTAACCACCTAGTTTTTTTCTCAGGGTTTAACGCTTCGGAATGAGCAACGTGAGATGGCAATATCAAGGCACCCTCAATCAATGAAAATGCTAATGCAAAAAGAACAAAAACAGCTAAGGAAGAGAAGTATTCCCCAATTTGACCATCCACAAAAAAGAAGCTACTAAATGCCAACATAGTTGTGATGATTGCTCCTGTTACTGCTGGTAAAACTTCCAGCGTTCCTTCAATTGCAGCTTCTGAACGGGTCAGTTTTCCTTCTTCGTATTTACTATAGATACTTTCACAGATAACAATTCCATCGTCTACCAAAATACCTAGTACCATAATCATCCCAAAAGAAGAAACCACATTGATGCTTTCTCCCAAAAGCGGAACAAAAATAAACATCCCCGCAAAAGAAATCGGAATAGCTAAAGCAACCCAAAATGCTAATCTCCAGTTTAGAAACATAGCTAATAAAACAATAACGAGTAAAAACCCTACTAAACCATTTTCTATTAATAAATCAATTCGATTAGCAATCACTTCAGATTCATCACTCAAAAGCGTTGTTTTAATGCCAGGATTACTTTTAGTAAAATCTGCCATGTAAGCTTTTGTAGCATCCGCAACTTTTAAAACATCTTCGTTTTTGGTATAATTTACAGTAATTCGAATAGCCGTTTCTCCATTGATATAAGCTCTATCTGGATTGTCCACCCATTTATCTTTGATGTCCGCAATCTGGTGCAACTTTACAATGCTTCCACTAGGCGAAGTTTTTACAACAATATCTCTAAGTGCATTAGCCGTATATCCTTTATTTTTAGCTCGAAGCAATAAGTCTTCTTTTTCACCCTTAATGGTTCCGCTAGTAACATTCAAATTAGCTCCCTGTACAGCTCTGGTTGCTTGTGCAAAAGAAAGTTGATAGGTTCTTAAATCAGCTTCTCTAAAAGCGATTTCAATTTCTTCGTCAGGAATACCTTGTAAAGTCACCTTAGAAATATCATCCATCGACAATAAGTCTTCTTCAATTTGTCGAGCATATTGTTTTAAGGTTTTTAAATCAACCGCTCCACTTATAGCATAAAAAATTGCTGGTAAGTTCAATTCTTGTTTGAATACTTGAATAGATTCTACATTGACAGGAAAGGAAGAAATCGCATCTACTGCATTCTTGACATCTGTAAGCACCACATCTACATTTGTTCTTTCTACAGTCTCTATGGTAATTGTACCTACATTTTCGATAGACTTGGAAGTAATCCGGTCTATATTAGAAACCCCTTTAATAGCTTCTTCTATTTTACTAACAACCCCTTCCTCAACTTCTTCGGGAGAGGCACCTAAATAAGCTGCTTGAATAATAATAAACTTATCCCTTACTTCAGGAAAGAATGATTTTCTGGTATTTTGCATACCAAAGAACCCCATAATTAGGATAGCCACCATCAACATATTGGCAGCGAGGGTATTCTCTATAAAATATTTTATGATTGACCTCATTTTGATAAGAGTTGAAGATGATTTTAGGTAGGTTCTCAATGTACCGACGAACTATTGAGAGCTTACGATTTTAGTAAAGATGAAAATTATTTTCAGTTGTCATCAATAGAAATTACTCTACACTAGCCGTTAATTCAATCGGTTTGACGTCCAAGCCTTCATAAGCGCCAATAATTTTTTCTTTTAAAATCAATTGCTCATCCGTCAATCCCTTTATCACGGCATACTCAGCAGTTGTATTAATAATTTCTATAGTTTGTAAAGCTAGCTTTCCATCTTTCACCACATATACTTGATTCTGATTAACTAATAAATCAATAGGCAATCGTACCGCTGATTTAATAGTCTTTGAATTAAGGTCACCTCTCAAATACATTCCTTCTCGTAGTCCTTTACCACTTACGCCAATATAACCGATAACAGATTGTGTATTCGGGTCAATTTGGTCGCTAATTCTTTTCACTGTACCAGTCCACGTACCTTCAACCGCATCAGAATATAAACTAACTTTACTACCTGCTTTGATAAATTTCAAATCTTCCAGATTAAGCGTAGCTTTCATTTCATAAGCACCTGTTCCCATCAACTCTGCCATCTGTTGACCTGCTCTCACAAGGGTTCCGGGTTGAATAGTCGATTGAGTAATCACACCAGAGAAAGGGGCATAAACCGTGTATTTCTGCAAGCGATTTTCTGCACTTTTAATCGTATAATATTGGCTCAATAAATTTTTAGAAGCGATAAAGTATTTTTCTTGGTCGTTCAGTGCTTTTGGAAAAGATTGAATAGGTTGCTCCACCTTAAAGTTATCAATATAGGTTTTCCATTGTTGGAAACTTTCAGGATAATCAATTTTTAAATCAGGCATTAATGTAGTAATCCCATTCAACAAACTACTTTTTTGTGCGAGAATATTAAGCTTGGTTTCTTCCCTATCAATATCTAATAAGACAGCTCCTTTTTTAAAATAATTACCAACTTTCACCGCCCGATTCGCATTAGACAAAGTGCCCGTTACTTCTGCAAAAATCCCAACCTTATTGTAAGCCTCTAAACTGCCTTGCACTGCAAGGGTGGAATTAATATCGTTATTCTTTACACGCATTACTTTAACCTCTCTTTCCGTAATCGTATCAATTACTTCTTTTTTGGGAGGAGCTTCTTTTTTCGAAAGCTTGGGCGCTAAAAGAAAAATGGAGCCTAATAAAATGAGTGCGCCTAAAACAATACTCAATTTTCGAAATGTAGAACTCATGATTTAATTAATTAAAAGGTGATTTGTTATAAGTTATAGTTGTGTCTACAACTTATCTTTTAGGTTATTATATATTTTTTCCAAGGTTTTCAAGCAAGTGCTCATTTCTTCCTTGGAGATACTTTCTTTTGCATCATCCAACAAACCAGCACTATGAAACATAATTTGATTTTGCAATTCATTTCCTTTATAAGTCAAAAATATTTTTTTATTGCGTTTGTCCTTTTCATCTTTAATCCGAACAATAATATTTTTCTTTTCCATTAACTCTAAAGCTCTGGCAATCGTAGCTTTATCTTTTACAATAGAAATAGCTAAATCTTGTTGGATGATACCATCCTGCTCCCACAATTCAGCCAAAATACCTAAACAATGCGCAGGTAAATCAAATTTTTCTTTACCAATTCGATGCTTTAGTTTAATAGCTAATAATCTACCTACTCTATTTGTAAGAAAGCCAAGGTTCATCGCAGTACCATACATATATTTTGATTTTTCAGCCATAAGGTATTAGTTGCGTTTGCAACCAAACACAAAACTAGGAAAGTTGTTTAGGAAAGACGACTATTTTTAAATTTAAAAAAATGAATTGTCTAAATGGTAAGATAAATTGTACAAATTGAGGAATAAACAATCGAAAAGGCCCACCTTATTCGAAGATAAGATGAGCCTTTTAAACGTTATTTATGTTAATCCCAGAAAAGGGAGAACTAACTCTTAAGCGTTTTAACCTATTGCAGGAATACGTAAAACCTGCCCAGGGTAAATTTTATTTGGGTCTTTAAGCATAGGTTGATTCGCCTCAAAAAGCTGCTTGTACTTCATCGCATCCCCATAATGTGCTTTTGCGATTTTAGATAGAGAATCGCCTTTCTTTACTTCATAAAAAACGGCTTCAGGTTCTGGGTTGTCCACTAATAATCGGTCATCAACAGCAGCAACACCTGCTACATTTCCTAAGGCCAAAACAATTTTTTCCTTATCTGCCTGAGAATCTACCGTACCAAAAACAGTAACTGTATCATCATCATAATTTATCTCTAAGTTTTCGACATCTAGTCTAAGGCTATTAACCACTCCTTTTAATACAATTAATTTTTGTCTTTTTGCTACTTCTAGAGCACGATTAGCTGCTGCTTCAGCATCCGCACCAGGTACTTTTCCTGACATAGTTGGCTTAGTCCCTGGTGGTGTAAATATTTTAGAGCCTGCTTCTTTTAAAAAAGAAAATAATCCCATAATAGATTTGTAATTTTGAATGATAAAATAGTAAATAGTGAATTTTGAATTGAAACGACTGCAATAAAAAGCT
>CALLVC010000121.1 GCA_938010785.1 uncultured Saprospiraceae bacterium | reverse complement strand
AAGTCGTTTTTATAATATGTAATCGACTGATAAAAGCTAAAAACTGCCGAAATATTGGTTTGAAGATGCAATCTTCAAACATCCGACTATCAATTTTTCAAAGGTTTATATATTACGATTTTGACTTTTCGTTCGCCCTATAGCGTGTATCTAAGATAAAGTATATTTATTCCTAGGTGAATGTTTTCTTTTGGGACACTAAATGTATGAAAAATATAATTAAGAAGTAGTTTTTTATGCTAATTTTCATAAATTCTAATATTTTAAATTTACAACTATAATATATAATCTTTGTTTAGAAATATATAAATAACTTCTAAGTTTTAGGATTATGAAAAAATCATTTTTTTTTCTTTTAATATTAACTGGCTTTTTTGCGTGCGATACTTATCGCAGTTTACCTGATTTGGCATTTAATAATGACTGGGAAACCTTACCGATTGCCGCAACTCCTCAGATAGAAAGTGGTGACCCAGCAGCAGGATGGCAATATTTAATTAGTGGCGATTATATTGGTTCTGGAGTGCCTTTTGATATGGTCAAAAATAAAATTGCTACAAAAAAAGATACCATTCTAAATCGAGAAGGAGTGAATGAAAATATGCCATTTGGCTTGACAGCATTTCAACACGCCAACGGCACAACGGTCATGTCTGGCAACTGTTTGACTTGTCATGGGGGATTTTTAAATGGAGAGTTTATCGCTGGTTTAGGCGGATTTGGTATTAATGACTTTTCAAAAAATAATGCGACAACTTTTAAAGCCCTAAACACCTTAGTCAAATTAAAATATAAAAAAGACTCCAAGGAAAGAGAAGCCTATGACATTTTTGGAAAGATTAATAAAGAAGCGCTTGCATACATTGTTACCCCATTTGAAGGCGTTAACCCTGCCTTTCGCTTAGAGGAAGCTTATATTATGAAGCGGAATAAATCCGATTTGACATTACAAGAGAATAGCAATTATAAGTTAGATAAACGCTATACTTTAGCTTCAGATGTTCCACCTTGGTGGCATTTCAAAAAGAAAAACGCTTTGTATTATAATGGAATGGGCAGAGGTGATTTTACGAAATTATTGATGCAAGCTTCTACTCAAGGAGTAAAAGATAGCACAGAAGCGAGAGCTATCCAACAAAATTTCATTGATGTATTAGCCTATATCAACACCATTGAAGCGCCTAAATATCCGATACCAGTCAATGAAAGTTTAATCTGGAAAGGAGAAAAATTATTTAATAAAAAATGTAGCAAATGTCATGGAACTTATGGGGAGATTGAAGCCTATCCAAATAAATTAGTGGCACTAGAAGAAGTAAAAACAGACCCTTATTATGCCCGTAACTTTAGCACAAAGATGCATTTAGCAGACTGGTATAACGAAAGTTGGTATGGACAATCAGAACCAAAGTCTTATGTAAAGCCAATGGATGGTTATATAGCTCCACCATTAGATGGTGTTTGGGCAACTGCGCCTTATTTTCATAATGCTGCTGTTCCAACAGTAGAGGCAGTTTTGAATAGTAAAAAGCGACCGACTTATTGGCGTAGAGGGAAACAATTAGATTATGAGAAAATGGGATGGGAATACCAACAGATGACTAAAGGCGGGAACAAAAAAACATATGACACCACGCTGCCTGGATATGGCAACGAAGGCCATACCTACGGCGATGATTTTACGGAGGAAGAGCGAGGTGCTGTTATTGAATATTTGAAGACCTTATAAAATATAACAGCTTCTTGGATTAAAGCCCTCTTTTTTTGATACTTTTGCAACCTATCTTTTTTATCACCAAAATCGTAGGTATTCCAATACAATGGGCTTTAAATCTTTCATCATCAAACCTTTTGCTAAAAAAATTGCTCGAGATATTGACCGTTGGTCAAAAGAAGCGGTTGGAGCACAAGAAAAAGTTTTTCAATCTTTGATTCAAGGAGGCAGAAATACCGTCTTTGGAAAAGCGCATGGGTTTGATAAAATTACGTCCTACGAAGCATTCAGAGAACAAGTCCCAATCAAGGATTACGAAGCTTTACGGCCTTATATCGAGCGTATCAAAAAAGGCGAAGCGGATATTCTGTGGAAAGGAAAGCCTAAATATTTTGCCAAAACTTCTGGCACCACCTCTGGGGTGAAATATATTCCGCTCACCAAAGAAAGTATGCCGAATCATTTTAATTCGGCTAGAAATGCACTCTTCAATTATTATGCTCGCACAGGAAAGGGAAATTGGCTAGATGGGAAAATGATTTTTTTATCAGGTAGTCCCGAGCTAAGTGAGGTCGGAGGGATTCCGACAGGTCGATTATCGGGTATTGTTAATCATGAAGTGCCGTCGTGGTTAAGAACCAATCAGTTGCCGAGTTATCCCACCAATTGCATCGAAGAGTGGGAAGAAAAATTGGAGGCGATTGTAGCAGAAACCCATCAGCAGGATATGCGCTTGATTAGTGGGATTCCGCCTTGGGTGCAGATGTACTATGAGCGATTATTAGAAAAAACAGGTAAGAAGCACATCAAAGATATTTTTCCAAACTATTCCGTTTTTGTATATGGAGGCGTAAACTTTGAGCCTTATCGTTCTAGTTTAGAAACCTTAGTCGGGAAACGATTAGATACGGTAGAAACCTATCCTGCCTCAGAAGGATTTATTGCCTTCCAAGACGACCCAAAAGAAAAAGGGTTACTCTTAAATGTCAATTCAGGAATTTTCTTTGAGTTTATTCCAGCAGAAGAAATTTTTAAAGACAACCCAACTCGATTGTCTTTAGAAGATGTAGAAATCGGGGTGAATTATGCCATCATCATTAATAACAATGCAGGACTTTGGGGATATAATATTGGAGATACGGTGCAGTTTGTTTCTAAGGCCCCCTATCGAATTATCGTATCTGGACGAATTAAACATTTTATCTCGGCTTTTGGAGAGCATGTTATCGGCAAAGAAGTAGAAGAAGCATTATTATCAGTTACTAAAAAAACGGGTATAAACGTTGTTGAATTTACTGTTGCGCCTAATATTACGCCTATAGAAGGGGGCTTACCTTACCATGAATGGTTCATAGAATTTGAAGAAACACCCAATGATTTAGCTGCTTTTGCGCAAAATATTGACCAAGAAATGATTCAACAGAACATTTACTATGAAGATTTGATTAAAGGTAATATTTTGAGAACTTTAAAAATTACCCCACTAAAAAAAGATACCTTCAGGAATTACATGAAATCGCAAGGAAAATTGGGCGGACAGAATAAAGTCCCCCGATTATCTAACGATAGAAAAATTGCAAAACAATTGATCAACCTTCAATAATAGTGGACTATTTTAATATCCACACAAAACAAAAACTAATGCAACTACGAACCTTACTCTTTTTATTCATAGCTATCCTTTTCACGGTTGCGTGTAAAGATGAGCCAAAAACAACAGCAACTGAGTCAGCTAAGATTCCTATCGCAGAAATGGACGATGAGGCGATTAAAAAATTAGCGGATGAACTTGCTCATAAATATATTATTACAGATGGTCATGTTGATTTACCTTACCGTTTGAAAATCACCAATTTTAGATTAGAAAAAGAGTTTTTAGGCATTCCGCTTAAAACTGATAAAGGAGATTTTGATTTAGATAGAGCTAAAATAGGTGGATTGGATGCGCCATTTATGTCTATTTATATTCCTGCTTCTTACCAAAAAGATGGCGGTGCTAAAATTTTTGCCGATTCATTAATTGATATGGTTTCTGGTATTGCAGATGCACACCCTGATAAATTTGCGATTACCACTTCTACTACACAAGCGAAAGCCAATTTTGAAAAAGGTATTTTATCCCTTCCAATGGGGATGGAAAATGGAGCGCCGATTGAAGATGATATTAAAAATGTAGAATATTTTAGAGATAGAGGTATTCGTTATATTACGTTGACTCACTCAAAAGACAATCAAATTTGTGATTCTTCGTACGATTCTACACGGACTTGGAATGGATTGAGCCCATTTGGGAGAGATGTTGTGAAAGAAATGAATCGGGTAGGAATTATGGTTGATATTTCTCACGTCTCCGATTCTACTTTTTATCAAGTTATGGAAATGACGGATGTTCCTTGTATTGCTTCTCACTCATCTTGTAGAATATTTACGCCCGACTTTGAGCGGAATATGAATAACGATATGATTAAATTGTTGGGAGAAAAGAATGGAGTGATTCAGATTAACTTTGGTTCTACTTTCTTAGATGGTGAAATTGCGAAGCAACGAAATGAGTTAAGAGGTAAAATGATGAAAATATTAGAGGCAGAAGGCTTATCGTTTAGAGATGAAGCTGCGAAGCCAATCATAGAACAATTCCAAAAAGATAATCCTGCGCTATTTTCTGACGTAGAAAAAGTAGCAGACCATATTGACAATGTCGTGAAAGTAGCGGGTATAGACCACGTTGGACTTGGTTCAGATTACGATGGCGTAGGAGATAGTTTGCCGACGGGATTAAAAGACGTTTCTCAATATCCAAACTTGATTTTTACTTTATTGAAAAGAGGATATTCAGAAGAAGACATTGCCAAGATATGTTATAAGAATGTTTTCCGTGTTTGGGACGCAGTAGAAAAAGCGGCTCAGGGCTAATTTAGTGATTGGTGATTAGTTAATTGGTAATTAGTTTACCTATAAAACTTAATAAAAATTTGTCCAAAACAACAAAAAAAGTAGGGGTTATAGGCGCAGGAAGCTTTGGTACGGCTATTTCTAATTTGATAGCCTTAAACGGGGTTGATGTCTTGTTGTTTAGTCGACAACAAACCGTCATTGATAAAATTAATAAGGACCGACAGCACTTTGGTATTACGCTTTCTGACCACATAGAATTGACGAATGATATCGAGAAGATTGCTAAAGAATGTACCTTAATATTTCCAATCGTACCCTCTAGAGCATTTCGAGAAACGATTAAACTATTAGGCCCTTTTTTAAAACCATATCATATTTTAATTCATGGGACTAAAGGTTTTGGGTTAAAGGACGTTACAGAAGAAGCATTATTGGCCAAACGCGTAAACATTACTCGTGAGAATGTTTGCACGATGAGTGAAGTCATTCGACAAGAGAGTGTCGTTGTTAGAATCGGTTGTTTATCTGGACCTAATTTATCTTCTGAAATTTTAGATGGACAGCCTACGGCAACCGTAATAGCGAGTCAATTTTCCGAAGTAATTAAAGCAGGTCAAGCGGTTTTAGATAGCACCCAATTTCACGTATTTGGTTCCCATGAAATTTTAGGGGCAGAGTTAGCAGGCGCTTTGAAAAATATTATTGCATTGGGTTCTGGTATTTTAGGAGGTATGGGATTAGGAAAGAATATCCAAGCCATGTTAATTACAAGAGGCTTGACAGAAATGATTCGTTATGGAAATGCGATGGGTGCTGCCTCTAGACCTTTCTTAGGAACCGCAGGGGTTGGTGATTTAATCGCAACGGCGACTAGTAAAGACAGTCGAAATTATACCTTTGGTTTTCGTATAGGGCAAGGAGAGACGGTAGCTGATATTTTTGCTTCTATGCCTGAATTAGCAGAAGGGGCGCGTACCTTAAAAATCGCTAGAGGTTTAGCGAGGCATTATAAATTACACGTTCCCATTACAGAAATGCTTTATAACGTTGTCTTTGAAGGTTTTGATAAACAACGTGCGTTATATTACCTGATGAAATATCCTTATTCAGTGGATGTTGATTTTATATAAAAGAACAGAGAATAGAGAGCAGAGAGTAGAGACTTGTACCGTCTCTACTCTCTACTCTCTACTCTCTATTCTCTATTCTCTATTCTCTATTTATGCTAACAGTATTCGGCATTCGACATCATGGGCCAGGTTCAGCAAGCAGCCTACGAAACGCCTTAGAGGAATTACAACCTGATTGTATCCTTATAGAAGGACCGCCCGATGCCAATGATATTATTGAGTATGTCGCCAATGAAGATTTAGTCCCGCCAATTGCATTACTCGTTTACAATCCAAGTAATTTAAAGCAGGCAGCTTATTATCCTTTTGCGCATTTTTCGCCTGAATGGCAAGCCATGAAATATGGTGTTGACAAAGACGTGCCGACTTCTTTTATGGACTTACCTCGTACGATTGCCTTTTCCTTAGACCAGCAAAATGGAAAAAAGCAACAGAAAATTATCGAATTTGAACAAGCTAATTTTGGGGAGAAAAATGTAGAAGAAAAGAAAATAGCAAAAGACCCTTTGGGGTATATGGCAAAGTTAGCAGGATATGAAGATAGCGAAAGATGGTGGGATATTACTTTTGAAAGAGCGAGTAATCCAAGTGAAATTTTTACCTCTATTCTTTCCTTAATGGGCGAATTACGGGATGCGGTCAAAGAAAATCCGCTGAGAGAATTACAACGAGAAGCCTATATGCGCGGCTGTATCAGAGAGGCAGAAAAGCAAGGTTTTCAAAATATAGCGGTGATTTGTGGTGCATGGCACTCGCCCGTTTTAGCAAAATACAAAACTTATAAAGCGAGTAGTGACAAGAAATTTTTAAAAGGCATCAAAAAACTAAAAACAAAAGTCACTTGGGTGCCTTGGACCTACAAAAGAATTTCAAAACAAAGTGGATATGGGGCAGGCGTTGTTTCCCCAGCTTGGTACGAATTACTATTTGATAAATCAGACGAGGTAACCGTACAGTGGATGTCAAAAGCCGCCCAATTGCTTCGACAAGCAGACCTACCTGCTTCTTCTGCCCATGTAATAGAAGCGGTACGTTTATCGGACTCTTTAGCTGCCTTACGAAATTTATCCGTACCGGGAATCAATGAATTAAGAGAAGCGGCGATTGCCATTTTATGTGGAGGAGAGACTGCGCCATTAAAATTAATTGAAGATAAATTAATCATCGGAGATAAAATGGGCAGTGTGCCTGATGAAATCCCCGTTGTACCATTACAACAAGACTTAAATGCCCGAATAAAAGCTGCTCGACTGACAAAAGAAAAAAATGCGCTTGGCAAAGTTGAAAAGAAATTAGATTTAAGAAAACCTAGTAATCTAGTAGCAAGCCATTTAATACATCGGTTGAATATTTTAGGTATTCCGTGGGGAAGTCCACTCGAAACCTCAAAGCATACGAAGGGAAGTTTTAAAGAAATCTGGAGTTTAGAATGGGAACCAGATTTTGCGATACGGATTATTGAGGCAGGCATGTGGGGAAATACCGTTTATGAAGCTGCGACCAATTATGTATTAGCCAATAAAAATAAGCAGACGACCTTAGCAGGGTTGACACAATTAATTGAATCGGCACTAAATGCAGATTTAGCAGAAGTAATTAACGCTTTGACGGATGAGTTGACGAACCAATCAGCGTTGACAAAAGATATTTTTAACCTGATGGAAGCGATGCCTTCATTGGTAAATATTGTCCGTTATGGAAGTAGTCGGCAAATTAAGTTAGATGCGGTAACGACGGTAATTGACCAGATTGTTCCAAGAATTTGCATTGGCTTACCAAATGCTTGTATCAATATAGATGAAGATACGGCTACCAAAACATTTGAAAAAATAATAGAAGTCAATCGAGCCATTCATACCTTAAATGAGCAAAAGCATATTCAAATTTGGTACGATGCCTTAGAAAAAATCATGGGGATGACGGTGAATGGTATTTTAGTAGGCATAAGTACTCGAATTTTATTTGATAAAACATTTATTGATACAGAAGTAGCGAGCACTTATATGCATTTGTCTTTATCTAAAGGAAGTGATGCACTTTTTAGTGCCCAATGGGTAGAAGGCTTTTTAAATGGGAGTGGCTTACTATTGATTTATAATGAAAACTTGTGGCAAGTTATTGATAACTGGCTGGATAGTTTAGACGAGGAAAGGTTTATGGAAATACTACCTGTTTTAAGAAGAACTTTTGCACAATTCTCGCATCCCGAAAGACAGAAAATGATGGAACTAGCGAAGAGGGGAAAGGTGGCACAAGCGGTTTTAAAAGAAGAAAAAGTAGCGACAATAAATCAGGACGGAGTCGAAAAAGTGTTACCTACCTTGAAATTATTATTAGACCTTTGATGTGCATAAATAGCTCTTTAGGTTATATTTTTCCTATTCCCTTAGAATCAAAAAGGGTTACAGAACTTAATCCATAACCCTTTTTATATCTATAGAAACTATCTTTTTACTTTCTGAAGAACTTGCTAAAGATACTCATTCCGATTTGAGCCACATCATCAATTGCGCTGCCATCACCATCTCTATCTAAAATACCTTTGATTAAGCTAGATGCCATGCCTCCACGTTGTTGTTGTTGACCTAATGCACCTGCAAGAATATTAGCAAGACCACCAGCATCCATATTATTTTGCTTTTTTTGCTTTCCTAACATTCCCATAACGATAGGCGCTAACATAGCCATTAAGTTACCAGCTTTTCCTTGACCTAAGCCACTGATTTGGCTAACCATGTCCATGATATTACCTTTCTTACCTCCTAATACATGCTTTAAAATACCCTCGCCATTTGCTGCTCTTGGGTTGATTTGTTGAGCTTTTCCACCAATTAAATCATTTAAGTTGTCTAAAAGGCTACCATCGTGGTCATTGTCTAAAGCATTTGCTAAAGCATCTGCACCACCTGGTTGCTGTGCATTTTTTGCTAAACCACTAATCATAGAAGAAAGAATACTATCTGCTGCAGTACGTGTTTGTTGTTGTGGAGCACCGATTTGCTTGCTCAATTGGTCGATGAGACCGTCAGATAATTGGCTTTGTAATAAGTCGATTAAATTTGCCATAAAAATTAAATTAGTTTTTTTGATAAAAGTCTTATCGTTAAAAATGTAGGTTATTTGCACTTTTTCTTAGCAAAATGGTGTTTTTCAACAATAGTGCTATGAAATTCGCTAAAAAAATTGGTCATTTGCGACCTTAAAGCGTAATTTGTGCGTAATATAAGTTGTAATCAATTCATATGTCATTTTTTTACGGAAAATCTTTGTTGTTTTCTAAAAATTAACATATAAGTTGTAACTCAATGTATAGACGAAGAATACTTGGGAAAGTCTCGATTTAAAAAACTACAAATTATTAACAAAAAGTTAAACAATTAAAAAATTATTTTCTGTTTACAGGAAATAACCTATTAGCTTATTGTTATTTTTTAAATCAACGATTTAACATGACACTTCAAACAAAACAAATACTCTCCAAAGGAATGTTGGCAAAAGCCGAGTCTACCGTTTTTGAGCTATTCAAAGCCAAGCAAGATAGCCGATTATTATATCATAATTATGAACTAGCGGCCAAGCTAGTGGAATCTATTGAAGAAATAGGTGGTCATGCCAATTTAGCACCAAGTTCTATGGAGATGCTTTGTGTAGCCGCTTGGTTTTATCCAACAGGCTATTTAGCTAATTATGACCAACCTACGGAGGAAACCGTTAAAAATATTGCTGAATTTCTAACGGCAGAAGACTATCCAAAAGCTAAAACAGAAAAAATAAAAGACTTAATTCGACTAGTCGATGCACAAAAAGTACCGGTCAATGAGGAGCAAGAAGTTTTTCATGATGCGTTTTACGCCTTACAACATGGAGAAACCTACTTGACAAAAATTGCTTTATTGCAATTGGAAAAAGAACTGTTTCAAAAGACGGCATTATCTAAAGAACAATGGGTACAACTACAAATGCAAAAGTTGTTGACGACTAAGTTTTATACACCTTACGGTAAATTAACTTTCGAATCAGACTTAGCAAATAATATTCTATCCACTAAAGGGCAATTACAGAAAATAAAGAAGAAGAAAAATATTTTCGTTGAGCCTACCACGCCGAATGCCTTCCAAGATTTAGAACCAGCAGTTCCTAATCGAGCGATACAAACTTTTTTCCGAACGAATTATCGAAACCATATCAACTTAAGTGCGATTGCTGATAATAAGGCAAATATCATGATAAGCGTCAATGCTATTTTATTGTCAGTATTGATTTCTCTGATGACTTATAAAAATTTAGCGGAGACAAAGCCAATGATTTTGATGGCGATTATCGTTTTCTTTATTACAGGATTAACGTCACTTATTTTTGCGGTGCTTTCAGCTCGACCTAAAGTCACGGCTGTCAATAAACAAGCAAAAGATAAAATACTCCAGCAAAAGAATATTGTTTTTTTCGGAAACTTCGTTCATTTAGACCTAGACGAATATGAAGAAGCCATGGATGCAGTATTTAGAGATAGTGAGTTGATGTATGGCAATATGGTTCGAGACTTATATTTTTTAGGAAAAGTATTGGATAAAAAATATCGTTACTTGACGACTTCGTATAATATTTTCATGGTGGGTTTTGTGGCGACGGCTATTACCTTGTTAATTGCTTTGATGCTTCCGTAATTCAAGGTTTGAAAGAAGCTCTTACATTTTTTTAGTAAGGGAGTTGGAAATAAATAATGTACCCAAACCTGCCCGCAAGCGGAGCAGGCGGGTTTTGGGAAGTTATTTTTTCTTTAGACAAGGCGAAAAACACAGGCGATGCATTTGCATCGACGAGTATTTTCAACGCAGTATAAGGGAAAAAGAACAAGTAAAATGGGTAGATTATATTTTTCCAAGTCCCTAAACCAATAAAAATCAAATTTAGGTCTGAATGTCCATCAAAAAACTAGTAAGTGAGACAGCGATTTATGGGGTGAGTAGTATTTTGGGACGGATATTGAATTTTGCGTTGGTTCC
>CALLVC010000120.1 GCA_938010785.1 uncultured Saprospiraceae bacterium | reverse complement strand
TCCTTGACTATAATCTCTTTCTGCCCCCTCATATTTAGCTTGTGCTAAACGGGCTACTTTTCCCATGGAGCGATACCGTTGATTCCCCTCTAAAAAGGTAATCAGTTTAGTCAATGACTTAGATGTTTCTGCCTTGGCAATATCCGATTTTACTGCTTGTATGACTTGCTGTTTGGTCATTTTATGATTGAATTAGACTCGAATTTAGTTTATAAACAGCTTTTATCATAACAGCAGTTCATTTTATAACACATTTTACTTTTTCTTAACTATTCCATTTTATTGCGTTCTTTAGAAACTAACCCCAACGACGACGCCCCAATTTAAGTCTCCATTTTGAATACTAGCCACGGCATCTACTCTAAATAAGCGAATGATATTCACCCCAATATTGTCCAATCCTGCATGCAATTCAAAATAATTTTGCCCTCCAGTTATTAATGCCTTGGCACCGACTACAGTTTTAAATCCTAATTTTCTAAACAGAGGCAGTCTGTCTAGAAAAAAGCCTTCAAAATGATGTTGGTAATGGCCTTCTAAGTAGCTGTCCATCGTACTAAAATCATAATAAGGTAAGCGCAGAAAAGAGGAGCGATAACGATTTGGGTTGCCTATCGCCGTTTGGTTTCCATTAAAATGTTTGTAGTCTATGAAAGTAAGGTCGTTTTTATTTAAAAATAAGCCTCCTTCTACATTAAATTGGGAATATCCAAACAAGCCCATGTCTACGGTTTTTCGAATCTCTGCGGATAAATGGTCAAAATCTACATCACTCCCAAGACTATTGAACCCTTTTCTATAGCGTATCCACATATCAGGATACTTAGTCCCTGTTATGATTTTCCTATCGGGATAAGTCAGGTATTTTTGACCAAACCGTAAGCGAAAGTTTAATTGAAAAATAAGTGCCTGATGTCGTTCAAAGGAAGGCGAAAAATTAGTTGGGTCTCTAGGGTCATTTGACGTAAAAACTCGGCTTTCTCTAAAAAAATAACTAATATCACTTTGATTGGTTAATGGTTTTCTATCCGCATATTGTAAATTAAAAAAGAACAAGCCTCCGTTCCAAAATTCTTGCCGATATTGTATTTCCCCAAAATATTTATCATAAATTTTGGCATAATTCCTCCGAAAGAAAGTAGTATAAAGCGTATTTAGTGTTTCGGAGATGGGGTTACTTCCTGCGAATTGTGCGGCTTCTCTACCTCCACTGATACGCATTTGACGATATTTTTTATATTCCCAACTATAGGTCGCATCTACTTTTGCCCGCCATTCTTTATCGCCAAATCCATAAGATAAACTAGGCGCTATACGCATCCAATTATTCCCATCATCATCAAATCGTTTAAAATAAGTTAGATTTAAATAGCCATAATAGCCTTGCACGGTATTAAACTGGAGGGTCGATAAGGGAGATGCTATACTCAATGATTGACCTTTAAAACTTTGTCTACGCGTATACCCCGAAAATAAGTTCATCACTTTAAAACGATTGCTTATTGCATCCATTGAATCTCGAAAGGGTTTTGATTTTCGGACAATCTGTAAACTATCTTTTACTACATAATCTACTGCTTCTTCGGTCGTCAATGGGATGGGGCGAACTGTATCCCAATACATCAATGTTTTTTGATTGGACTCTGCTTCTACTTTTAATACTTCATTGGTAAAAAAAGCTTCTGGAAAATCTGGTGCTAGGTCATAATTGGTAAAAATACCCGTAAATGTCCCACCTGTTTCTATCCCCATTACACTTATTTTAAAATTGATGGTCTGCGAAAATTGTCGCCAAACGTCAGGCGCTTGTACAGGTACATGTACTTGCTTAAAAACTAAGGAATCTATTACTGGCACCTTCATCGCTTCTTTGGTCAAGCCCAATTCTAAACTTTGAATGTTCCATAAATCTTCTACTATATAAATGTGTCCATAAAAAACAGGTAGGGCTGGATTTTTAGGGGTAACTTCAATTTTATTTATCAAATTTCCTGATTCATCATAAAATGTCCCTACCAATTTATATCGATAATAAGACAAGGCTCGATTCCCTATTGGTGACATTACTTCTCGCCCTAATCCACTAATAGTGTTTTCATAAAAATTGAAATCCATCGCCCCTGCACTATTAAAACTAAAACCATTATCATTCCCCGATATCTTTGAAGAAATCATTACTTCTTTATAATCATTCGGCTCTTGACGGTGTAATTTTGCCAAGGATTCCGATAAATAAACAATGCCTTGTCGATTGGAATCCAAAACACCATCAGTCATCACATCCACATCCATCCCCATTATTTTTTTTGGTGCTTTATAGATTTTTTGCAGCCCTTTGATGTACACATCACAAGTATAAGCCTTCACCTGTTTTAAATAATAATCCCGTTTGGCAATCGCTTTTCGGATAACGGGATAGGCGGGGTCTTCTGCATTGGCGGATACGACTATTTCTTGCAAGTCAACTGCTTGTTGGGGTAATATTACATTTAAAATAATAGGTTTATCACCAATCGTTACTTGCTTA
>CALLVC010000119.1 GCA_938010785.1 uncultured Saprospiraceae bacterium | reverse complement strand
TAGCCGTCCCGATAGTTATCGGGATTGAACAAATAAATAACGCAGTATAACATGAAGAAGTGTAAACTTCTGAACCGCAAAGCGGACGGGCTGCCTAAGACGCCGATTTAAGTGTCAAAGATTTATGAATGATAGCACTAGGGACTCAATTGATGAAAGCTGCATTTAATGCATTGTTAGAAAAAGGGTTTTCGCAGGTATCTTTGAGTGTTGACCAAGATAATAAAGCGGTCAATCTCTACAAAAGATTAGATTTTGTGATTGTCAAGGAAGAAGAAACCGCCTTTACGATGAAGAAAACCCTATAATTCACCATAAACTTTCCAATTTTTCTTTTAATTTTCACTTTCTATAAAATTTTAGAAGTGTTCGAGTAAAGTATGATTGCTCCTAAATTCGGTCCCTATTCCTGGATAACTTCCCGTTATCCAGTAATTTTAAAGGGTTATTACTTAATCATACTTTAATCAAGCAGCTCTAAAATTTTGAGAGACTATATATATTGCGAACTTGATAAAAAGTGATTTTAGAAATAGAAGTCAGAAGTCAGAAGTCTGACCGTTTATTTCATAAACTGTCAAAAGTCAGATTTTATGGGTGTGGCTTTAATCTGATGTAATACGATAGTGTCGAAGCTACCCATACGGGCAGGCAGCTCCTTTTAGCCATTTTTGGTATCTAATCGTTACAGACAGAGCCAGAGCAACGCTCTTTTTTAGGAAATTAAGGGCATCGCCCTGACCCCGTCTGTAGATTTGACGACATTTTTAGCACGTTTATAAGGAGCTGCCTGCCCGTATGGGTAGCTTCGGCACTTAAAAAGTACATCAGATTAAAGCCACACCCCCAAACAAAACTACATTTTTCGATAATTTAATCAGCTTAGGAATGATGAATTAATAAATTGCGTTTTTATACGCCGTTATTTCTGGTACTTTATAAATTGCCTCATCCCTAACACATATAAAAACAACTCGCCTTATCAATTTATCATGTCACAAATATCTGTATTCAGAACATTTTTTACGCTTAGTTATTCGTATTTTTGTAAAGTGAGATATAATAATTGAAACAAACTAGGCTAAAATCCCTCTCCAATATATTAATCTTCACATTATTACTAAAGTCCATTTCAGCAGAGCTTCGAGTTAAATTAAATATTTCCATACAGCATACCCTGTGTTCCCTTCTTATGGAAATTACCTCCATTCATTTCAATGAATCTTTCCCCTAAAGGAGTATATAATTCATTTTATATTACTCACTGATAAACCCTCAATTGATTTCCCCATACTCCTCAACAAAGCGCAGTTTAACTTCTTGATATAGGTTTATTTGTTTTAAACATGAAGAACCCAGCTCTACCCCACTAAACATAAAAACCTATTAATCAGAAACTTATAAATAATTTTATTTAAATGCGCCAAATTTAGTTTATCAAAAAGACTAAGTAATTTCAAAAGAGAATCTATTTAAAGACTTTTTTACTCTGCAGGTCGGAGTAGAGATAACTCTATTTAATTATTTTAACCCATGAAATTAGCAAAATGGTAAGATTAACACTTTTAATGCTCCTTTTTCTAATAAAGCCAAGCTTTTCTTTCACACAGACTTTGGCTTTTGGTAGCTTAGAAGATAATACTATCAAGACTAAAGAAATCAAAACAGATAATACACATTTTATCAATAAAAAAGAACTAGCAAGCTTCTCTTTTAAGGAAAAAGTAGACTATTATCATCAAATCAAAGACCAATGTCAAACTGCTGATTGTAAAGAAGAGTTGTGGTTCTTTCAGCAATTAAAAACCTTAAAAAAAGACATTTTAACCGAGGCAAAAAGCTCAGCTGGCATTGTAGATAACCCATTAGCTACCAGTCGAATGATGATGGACCCGATAGCTCCTTGTCCAGAAATTCAAGTCATTGAATTATTCGATATTCCAGGTTTTGCTAGAACAGATGAATTAGTCATATGTGGAGCACCTGATACACTAGCTTTTTTAATTTTTATAGAAGAAGCAGGAAATATTTCTGGCACTCAAATGAGTGCTACTTTTCTACCAGGGATGCAGTACGCTGGATTTGAATTAACCCATTATGGAAGTGCTTCTATTTCTAACTTAGACCCAAGCCCAGAAAGGCCAAAATTCTTATTAGAAGGAATTACGGAGGGAGTTTACATCGGATATATTGGTGTAGAAGCCACTTGTGATGCGAATATTGATGCCTTTAGTTATGAAGTAGATTTAGACTTTGATTTTATATACGAAGATACTTTAGGCAATTTTCAACGTTGTCGGCAATCAGTCACACCCATTCGTACTTATAACTCAGTAATTAAAGAACCGGTAATCAACTTTAGAAGTGCACCTAACACAACTGTTAGTAATCTAGGAACAGAATTTTGTACCAATATTCAAATTTCTCAAGATGGTATTGATGCCTACTTATCAGAATTTGAATTTTCTATTTGCAATGTAGATTTTACGAATGAAATACAATTAAATAGTATCAGTGCTGGAGGTGTAAATATTCCTTATACCTACAATCAAGCTGATTCAACCGTAAAAGCATTGATTTCTGGTCAAGCCTTTTTTGGAAACAGTAATGCCAATCCTGCTGACACCTTATTTAATGAAAATGAGATAATTTCTGTTCGCGTCTGTATGCAAACGGATGAATGTCCAGATATAAATACCCAATTCATTACTTATAAAGCAGCGTATTATTGTCATGGGGATACCTGTCAAGTAATTAGTGATAATAGTGAAATCAGAATCAGACCAACCGATAGACCCATTCCTATAGCTACTTCTCAATTAATCCAACAACCTGGAATTTGCGGGAACCCTGCCATTATGGAAATGACGCTACAAAGTAATGTAGCAGATTCAGCAGGAGGAATTTTTACCGATTTAACTTTTGGCTTTGAAACTTGTGAGACTTCTTCTTTAGACATTAGTAAAGTGACAATTGGTGGTACGGAAATAGGGCCAGAGAATTACGAATGGATTAATGGAGATATAGATATAGATTTAACCACTTTAACTTCAGACCCCGATGGAATCGGCAATGGTATTACAGATGCAGATGGGGACGGATTTTACGATGATTTACCTGGCGGAAGAATGATAACTGTTCGAGTAGAACTAGATTATCTTTGTGCCTTACCACCAGACCCAGGCTCTATTGCCTGTGGGAGTGTTGATTGTTCTTTTGGTCAATTTTATGTACGAGCTAAAAGAGACTGTGGCCAAGCATTTACCTATGAGCCACCAGTAGAGGATTTTAGCATTATTAATGGGGCAACCTATGTAAACTTAGGTCAACAAGATTTAGTAAATAATTCTTTTTTTGCTTATGATTTCGGCGTAACTAGGACGAGTGGCAATACTTGTGCCTCTCCAATTGCCCCCAAAATAAAGACGGTTGAATTCTGTTATGTTTACGAACGAGAGAATGTACAACCTTGTCCAGAGGAGAATACTACCAACAAATTGCAAGTATTCTTTGATGGTAGTCCAATCTTGGTAAATGATATTAAATTTGTGCCCAATTCAGGATCACTTTCCATTAATGGCGTAGTGACCAACTCAAATGTCAATGGCACTATTGCTCAAATTAGTCCTGCTCAGCGGATATTAACCTTACCCATTGGTTCCTTAAATGTTGGAGATACTGTTTGTTATACTTACCAGTTAGAGGCGGATACTGCTATCTGTGTTCCACCTATTTATATGAATGGTATTCATCAGGTAATTGAAACTTGCATGAAAGATGGCTGTACTTGTGAAACCGTAAAAGCCTGTGACGTAGCCCTCTTTAGAAGTGACCCTTCCAATTGTGGTTGTGAATGTGATATTAGTAGTGGCGCATCTGTACAAAGATGGAATTTAGGCTACACGGATTCTACCATGACGGAAAAAATAAAAATTGAAGATGTGCCAATAGAAGACCGCACTCGATTTTTACCTTGTGATACGATGTACTATGAAGGCTGGATGAGTTTTAGAACCCCAGAATCCATTGGAGAATTGTATCAATGGTATTTTGTTGCTAACATCACTAACATTGGTCATAATGGATGGGGTGGAAATGACGATACCGAATTAATGATTGATGCAAGTGGTACCGAATTATTAGGATTGGATTTTGTCAAACAAGGAAGTGGTGTAAGGCAAGAAATAGATATAAGCAGTTTTTCCGATTGTTTAGACGACCCTAACACTACTGGTGCCACTGGTTTTTTCGCTTACGCAGCCAAAACACCTTGGAGTGATGTCACTAATAATACGCCAATGTGTAATAGCACCTGGGAATATCATGATGGTAACTTATTTGGTGTTTACTTTAGAAACTTTAATAAACTTGAAGACTGTAGAGGAGTAGAGACAGCTAGTTGGGAAGAAGTAGATTGTTTAGACCAAATCAAAGAAGCCTTCAATATTGAAGTAGGAGATTCTATTTATATGCGCTGGCTATTACCGCTTACTAAAAATGTAAAAGCTGCTGCCAATGAAATTGCAGACCCTGATTTCACCTATCGAGACCCTCAAATACTAAACGTAGCCTCTGGGCACTTTTTAGATGAATTCGATACGGATTGTCTTTTAGGGTTGTCCAATTGTCGAGAAAACACTCCATTTACGACCTTTTGTCCTGAAGGCATCGATGCTACCACCGAAGTAGAATTAGATGATTGTGGAGGGCAAGTAGAACATAGTTTTAGTGTAGTCAAGCCCACACCAGTGAATTGGTTTACAAAAGAATATCGACCTTTTTTCACGATGGAAGATATTGTAGTACCGATGTATTCTCCGTTAATTTATTGTGGCAATGCAAAATTGGTTACGAAAGGAGGACAAGAATACCCTTTAAACGTTCAATCCTTAACAAATCATACCTGTGCGACTGTCAATGGAGAAGAATATTGTACGGTTTCAGACGGAAGTGAAGGTACCATTACTTTTAATCCCGAAACGGATGGTTTCCCTGGGTTAGGCGTAGGTTTAGGCGGTTATGTCGATGACTTTAAAATAGTCTATGACCTTTGTAAAATATGTCCATCTGAATCTCCAGATTTTTCTAACTATGAAATGATCTATGATTATCGAACTTGTGAAACCTTAAATGGAGGTTGTTTCATTTGTAGTCAAGCTACCAATAATACCAGCAACGAATTATTCAATATTTGTGGATTAAATGGAGAAACCCCTGTAGATAGAGGACAAAGTTATTATAATGTTTTAGGATTGGATACCTTATTCCGTTGGGATAATGTAGTAGCAGGAGACGTACTTACCACCGATGTAAGCACAGGATTCCCAGCATTAGACCAGCAACAAGACCAAAATTTACTAGCCAGTTTAACGCCCGGGGTAAGTGAAGAACTCAATACCATTACCGTTTGTGCAGATGCGTCAGACCCTGATTTAGAAACGCATAGAGGCATGTTAGCGAGTGTTACTTTAACGAATAGTATTGAATTTGTAGGTGGCTATGATAGCGCCATGAATCCACTTGATTTTGATACGGTATCCGCTGATGGTTCAACCACAACCTATGCTATTTATTTAGATACTTTAGCACCCGGTCAATGTGTAGATTTTAAGATTGGGACAAGGTTATTATTCTGTCCAGTTCCGCCTGATGTACCAAAAGTATGTGTTACGACTACCTCGGGTTGTATGGATAGAGAAATTATGGCCGCCCTAGCAGGAGAAACACAAGCTTGTAACAGTATTGAAACCTGCTATGAATATGTGTTCGAAGAAGCAGGAATTCAAGCCGATTTCTTAACGCCTATTGAAGGAGAAACCTATGCACTCTGCGATACTATTCCGATAGCTGTTTTAGTAAAAAATGTAAAAACGACTACGGTAACGGATATCGTTATGGACATTAACCTACCACTAGTAGGAATGGAAGTCATATCAGGAAGTTTTGAAGCTTCTTATCCGAATTCAGGTAACTTCAGTTTACCCTTCTATACTATTAGTGACCCAGCTATCAATGGCAATAATTTATTATATGCAGAAGATAGTGTATTTAGTCAAGCAATCCATGCGAATGGGTTGCCCGGTGTAACGAGTATGAATGATAGTAATTATGTGGTCGTTCGATTTATGGTAGAAACAAGGTGTGATGAATTTGTTTCTGGTTCTCAAGCTTCCTTTGAAGCTTTTGCGACGGACCCTTGTAGTCCAGCCCAGTTATCTTCTGGCTTAGTTACTAGTAATCAATTCATTATCAACAATGCGGATCCTGCGGATTATGGACAAGTTTTAATCACCGCCAAACCTTCAGAAGCCTATTGTGGGCAAGAAACCCCAACCTTTAGAATAACTGGACAAAATATTTCAGAACAACCCTTGGGCGATAGTGTCATAATGTGTGTGACCCTACCAGCAGGAATCACCTATCAAGCGGGTTCGATGCGATATATCATTCCTACTAGTTTAAGTGTTGGGACCGAAACCATTACTACCATAAATGGGCAAACTCAAGTTTGTTTCCAAGGTTTTGAAAATATGCCTGTAGGTGGAGCTTTTACCCTGAATTTTGAAGCAGACTTTGATACAGATGCCGAATGTGGAGACTATGATATTCAAGTAGATTTGAAAAACTTAGTGGAAGATGAATCTTGTACAGATGGAGGTGTCTGTGATGTATTTGTACAATCATCCATCAATCCAACTTTTACCATGACCTTAAAAGGGCCATTAGAAACGGTCGACTTAAATCTATTTAGACAATGTACAGAATCTACCGACCCTGTGACTATTTGTTATGAAGTAACCCTTAGAAATCCGGGGCCTGACTACAATGGCGATATAGTAGTCAATCTACACGATGATATTCAGGATAATCAAGTTTTAGATTTTTATGACCCTATTTTAGGAGGAGATACTTATACTGGAATTTTCGTTGCCAATGGAGACTCCGTTGTACTTTCAGGTTGCTATACCGTACCAGAAATAAATGCTTGTCCAGTTATTTTGGATGTAGTCTATGATAATGAATGTGCCTGTAATCACTTAGCGACTCCTTATGCGAGTGTAGAACCAGAATTTACTGCTGTTCTACCACCGACGACTGTCCTATGTCCAGGCCAAGAATTAGGAATGGAAATTTGTGGAGATAACACGCTCACTTTCAGTCCATCTAGTAATGTTGTAACTCGAAGTGTAGGAGACAGTTTATATGTTAGTGTAGTCGATAATTCTATTGTCACTCAAATGTATTTTCAAGGAGGTATCGGAGAATGTACTTATGATGAAATTCGATTTATTAGAGGGGCAGAACCTTTTGATATTGGAGTAGCAGATTCTTTGACTTGTCAAGACCAACCAACCACCTTAGAATTAACCATTCCTATAGAATATGAAGATTATGTGGAGATTCAATGGTCACCAGCAACTTTCTTAGATGACCCAACTCGGGCGGACCCATTATTTGAGTCACCGACTCCTGGATTGTATAAATATGAAGTCGCCTTAATGTTTAATGGAGGTTGTATTAGAACAGATAGTGTTTGCATTGATGTAAAACCAATTGCAGAAATCAATGTAAGTGGGAATCCAACAATTTGTTATCCTTTCGAAACCAATACTTTCACTGCCACCCCAGGTTTTGATTATTACGAATGGTTCGAGTTAGATGGTGGTTTTGAAATTATAAAAGCTTCTACCCCAACCGAAGTTTGGACAGGGCCAACAGAACCTGGCAACTACTTAGTAAAGGGATATAGAAGTACCGACCTTTGTCCGAGTCGTTCGGATACGATTACCATCACTCAGGCGGATTGTATTGATTTAGAAGTAGAAAAGACCATCTGTGAAATAGACAGCGTTCCAAATATCAATGACACCATTAGTTATCAAATTGTAGTTTGTAACCGATATGATGCCGATAGTTTATTGATTCACGATGCGGATATGGTTTCCCTTATGGATAGCCTACCAGCTAATGTAATGTACGTAAGTCATACCGTTTCCCAAGGTACTTATACGCCTGGCGGTGGAGGTAATTGGAATATTGGTACTATGCCAGCAGGAACCTGCGACACCATAAAGATTAGTGCAAAATTGATAGATTATGGTAAAATTAAAAATAGTGCACAAGTATCCAATGCCGACAAAGAAGATATAGATTCCACTCCAGATAACGATGATGGTGACCAGAGTGAGGATGATGAGGATATGGCAATGTTTACTTTAGAAGAATTTGATTTAGCTTTAAAGAAGCTTATTGACCCAAGCACCACTTTCCCGCTAATGATGATAGGTGATACCATTCCTTATTGCATTATTGTAGAAAACCAAGGAGGAATCGATGCTTATAATATTAGTATAGTAGATAATCCTCCTTCCATACTAACTATTGTGGATCCCAATTGGACACAAGTTGGAGCAACTTGGGAATATAACTTCATAGATAGTTTATTAGTCGGAGAAACGGATACCATTAAATTTAAGTCTATTTTAAACAGTGTTCCAATGGACACCTTTGCCATCAACTATGCCGAAATTTTAGACGCAGAAGATGCAGATGGTGACCATCCAGAAGACAGTGATTCTGATGGGGATAGTGACCCAACTAATGACTCTGTAGAAGACAACGTGACGGACAATACCAACGGAGATGAAGATGACCATGACCCAGCTATAGTCTATATTGAAATTGTAGATTTGGCTCTAAAAAAAGAAACAAACATCACCACTCCTGTCAAAGTAGGTGATGACATTCCTTATACGATTACTATTTACAACCAAGGAAATATTCCGAGTACTAATATCAAATTAACGGACTATATTCCTAATGGGATGGAGCTAAATACAGCCCTTTCCCCAGGCTGGATAGATATGGACAGTGTAGCCATGATAACCCTAACAGATACGATTGGTTTCATGGATTCTATCATCGTTCCTGTAACGATGACCGTCTTGCCAAATAATACGAACCCATTAGATTTAATCAATGTAGCCGAAATATCCGCTTGGCAAGATACGATGGGTTTTGACATTACCAATTTGGACCAAGATAGTAATGGGGATACCGACCCAAATAATGATGGTGTTCCAGCACCCGGTGACCCTGATGATAATAATATCAATGGAGATGCAGACGAAGGAGAAGACGAAGATGATAGTGACCCTGCTGGATTGAAAGTTTTTGATTTAGCCTTGAAAAAAACAACTGCAGCAGTAGGACCTTTTACCTATGGAGATACTGTTACTTTTGATTTTACGGTTTATAATCAAGGGAATATAGCTAGTACGAATATAGAAGTTACTGAATTTACACCATGCGGCTATTTATTCGATACTGGTATTAATAGTGGATGGACTCCGGGCACAGATAATAGGGCAACCACAACTATAATGGATACTTTACAAAGCGGAGATTCTTCAATTGTATCTATTAATTTAATCGTTCAAGCCTGCACAGATGATGATGCTTGGAAAAATGTAGGAGAAATTAGTGCAAGTGAGGATGATATGGGCAATGATACCACAAATGATGATACCGATAGCAATGCTAATAATATTGCTGATGATGATGGCGATATGGAAGATAATGCAGTCGATGGGGAAAATGGAGATGAAGATGATAGCGATTTTGAAATTATCGAAATATTTGATTTAGCTTTAATTAAAACTATAGCTACTGCCCCACCCTATATGTATGGCAGCCAAATAACTTTTGATTTGACTGTTTATAATCAAGGGAATGTACCAAGTACTAATATTGTTGTTTCCGATTCTATCCCAAGTGGATTTATCTACGACCCATTAAATAATATTGGTTGGATAGGAACAGCACCCGTAGTCGGCTATTTAATTACTGACACCTTATTGGCTGGTGATTCTACCACAATTAGTATCCAATTAGAATTAACCAATACAAACGGTGGTAGTGAACACTATACCAATCTGTCAGAAATTAGTTTAGCACAGGATACTACTGGTATGAACGGCGAAGATGCAGATAGTGACCCTGATACCAACTTCACAGATGACGAAGGGGGCGAACCAAATGGTCCAACCGACAACCAAACGGATGGAAATGGTACAGATGATGAAGATGACCATGACCCTGCTATCGTAGAAGTCTTCGACTTAGCTTTGAAGAAAACAACCATGGAGACCGGGCCATTTAGATATGGAGATACCCTTACCTTTGATTTTACAGTGTTTAATCAAGGTAGTATTCCAAGTACTAATATTAAAATTACTGAATTTATCCCTTGCGGTTATTTATTTGATACCACTATCAATAATGGCTGGACTGGACCTGCGACTATGCCAACTACGACTATAGTTGATACCCTACAAGGAGGAGATTCTACTATTGTTTCTATCAACTTAATTGTTCAACCATGTGGTAGTGCAGACGCATGGAAAAATACAGGAGAAATCTCTGCATCCGAAGACGATGAAGGGAATGATACTTCTGATGACGATATAGATTCTGACACAGATGATGACCCTAACAATGATGGCGACATGGAAGATAACGCCACTAACAACGAAAATGGAGATGAAGATGATAGTGATTTTGAAGTCATTGATATATTTGACTTGGCGCAAATTAAACAAGTAGCTACATCAGGTCCATACACCTATGGCGATACCATTAAATATGAAATCATTGTCATCAACCAAGGAAATGTAGCAGCTAATAATATCTCTGTTTACGACTATATTCCTAATGGATTAATCTTTGACCCCAGTTTAAATTTCGATTTTGGGTGGTCAGGCTCCTCACCAATAGTTAATACCTTGATTGAAACGGTTTTAGCCCCGGGTGCTTCTACCACTTTAGAGATTTATTTAGTATTAGACCAGAATGGCAGCACGCCAGAAAGTTATACCAACTATAGTGAAATAGGTAGTAGTGAAGATGATGAAGGAAATGATACGAGTGGTTCAGATGCCGATAGTACACCAGATAATGATGACGATAATGATACAGGTGGCGAACCAAACGGGCCGACTGATGACCAAACAGATGGTGACGGCATAGACGATGAAGATGACCATGACCCTGCTATTATTGAAATATTTGACCTTGCTTTGAAGAAGACCACTATGGAAATGGGATCATTTAATTATGGCGATACCATTACTTTTGACTTTACCGTTTTCAATCAAGGAAATGTATCGAGTACTAATATTGAGGTAACAGAATTTACACCATGTGGATTTATATTTGATACGAGTATCAATAATGGGTGGACAGGCGCTGGAAACACCGCAACCACTACCATAACGGATACCCTGCAAGGAGGGGATTCTTCTATGGTATCTATCAATTTAATTCTACAGCCTTGTGATAGCATAGGTGCATGGAAAAACACAGGAGAAATCAGTAGCAGTGAAGATGATAAAGGCAATGACACCACCAATTCAGACATTGATAGTGATGCAGATAGTAATCCTAACAATGACGGAGATATGGAAGATAATGCAATTGATAATGAAAATGAGGATGAAGATGATAGTGATTTTGAAATAATAGACATTTTCGATTTAGCACAAATCAAACAAGTGGTCACTCCAGGTCCTTATGCAGTTGGCCAATTAATTGAATATAAAATAACCGTAATTAATCAAGGAAATGTAAATGCCAACAATATTGTAGTGACCGATAGTTTACCAGCAGGATTAAGTTTCGATGCTGGAGATAATCCGCTTTGGACAGACATTGGGTCTTCTAAACACGAATATACAATTACGACTGTTTTAGCACCATTAGACACCTTCTGTATTCCATTATTTGTCACGATAGAAGCAACCGTAGGTGGCAATGAAAATTATACCAATGTTAGTGAAATCACAGGAAGTGAGGATGACATGGGCAATGATACCACAGATGATGATGCAGACGACGATGATGGAGACCCTAATGACAATCAAAATGAAGAAGATGATTCTTATGAGGATGGAGATGACGATAGAGATAAGGAAATCATCGAGGTTTGTTTTGAAGTAGCAGGTATTTTGGTAATAGATGCCGAATGTGGAGAAGACAATGGGTCTATCACGATAGATTTAATTGGAGATGACACCATTGGTGTTAGTTATGTATGGAGCGATGGCATTAGTACGACTAATACTGCAAATAATTTAAGTCCGGGCGTTTACACCGTCGCACTGTCTAATGGCATTGAAAGTTGTAATGATACCCTAGAAGTTATCGTTGGAAACGTAGATGGCCCTAACCTAAGCATAGAGACAGTACAAGCAGCTATCTGTGCCAATAAAAATGGAAGTGCTACCGTAAATTGGGCAAATGGAACGGCTCCTTTCACCGTTTCTATTGATAATGGAGCTGCTATTAATACTGGAGCGACTAGCTTCACTTTCAATGATTTAGCAGCAGGTATGCATACTATTGAAGTCGTAGATGCTAATGGTTGTATTGGCATTCTTTCCATCACCATCGAAAAAGAAGATGGCTTAGAACTTAGTGCAACAGGCGTAACAAATGCTACTTGTGGACAATCAAATGGCGCTGCCAATATAACGGTGAATCCAGCAGGTACTTATACTTATACCTGGGACGATGGAGGTGCTGGTGCAAATAGAAATGATTTAGCAGCAGGTATTTACAACGTTACAGTAAGTGATGGAAGTGGATGTGAAAGCGAAATACAAATAATGATAAATGATGCAGGGGTAACAATGCCTACCGTCACCAAAATAGATATCAACTGTGCCAATACTTGTACAGGAAGTATCACGACAGTAAAAACAGATGGAACTTGCAAAGTCCTCAATAGTGCCGACGAAAATGTAACGACGGCTGCTATGAATGGCGCATTATGTGCAGGTGAATACATCGTTGAATATACCGATATTAATGGCTGTATGACCTTTGAAGCGGTCATTATCACCGAGCCAACACCAATTGATGTATTTGTAGAAGTTACACCAGTCACTTGTTCAGATGGGCAAATTTGTGTAACCAATGTAATTGGAGGTGCAGGTGATTATACCTACTCTTGGATGGGAACAGGAATTAATGGATTAACAGATTCTTGTGTAACCATTACCCAAGCTGGAGTTTATACCTTATTAGTTACAGATGAAGCAGGTTGCGAAAAAGCAGTAGACATTCCAGTAATAGACGAAGGTTGTTGCTTTACACCGGGAGGTATTGTAGTCATAGATGCCGCTTGTGGAGAAGATAATGGTTCTGCTACTGTAGATATTGAAAGTGGGGATGAATCTATCCTAACTTTCACTTGGAGTGATGGCGTTAGTACTGCAAACACAGCTAATAATTTAAGTGCAGGCACTTATTCTGTTACTATAGAAAATGGAATGCCAACTTGTACGCAAGTACTTGAAGTAATAGTTGGAAATACAGATGGTCCTAATTTAATGATAGATGCCATCAGTCCAGCTACCTGTCCAAACGATGATGGAAGTGTAACCCTTAGTTGGGTAGATGGAACAGCACCTTATGCCGTTTCTATTGACGGAGGCACCCCAATAAATACGGGTGGCACCACACAAACTTTCAATAATTTAGCAGCAGGCACTTATACTATAGAAGTAACAGATGCGAATGGATGTCAAGGCGCTTTATCAATTACTATTGAAATTGATGGAGGTTTAGCAGTAAGCGTAGATAGCTCAACAGATGCAGATTGTGGAAGTGCAAATGGTACTGCTACGATTGCCGTAACTCCTACGGGCACCTATACTTACACTTGGTCAGATGGTGGAACAGGAGTAACACGTACCGATTTAGCAAGTGGTGTTTATACTGTAACTGCTACAGATGCAAGTGGATGTAATGGTAAAACAACCCTAGTCATTAATGATAGCGGAGTTACCATGCCAATAATCAGTTCCACTGATGTCAATTGTACAAATGCATGTGATGGCAGCATTACCTTCGCTGCAAGTACTGGAACATTTACCATTACGGAGACAGGTGGAATGGCTATTCCTCTAGGACTAGCCGATGGCAATTTATGTGCTGGTGAATACCAAATAAAATATACGGATAATGCTGGTTGTATGGCATTTAACACCATAGTCATTAGTCAACCAGAAGCAATAGATGTCTTTATAGAAATTACACCAGTCACTTGTTCGGATGGGGAGATTTGTATCACCAACGTCTTAGGCGGCACAGGTACTTATACCTACACTTGGTCTGGTACTGGTATCGAAGGATTAACTGATTCTTGCGTCACTATTACCCAAGCGGGCCTTTATACCTTAAATGTAATGGACAGCAATGGCTGTGACAAAGAAGTTCAATTAACAGTTGCAGACGAAGGCTGTTGCTTCGAACCTGAAGGCATCTTAGTAATCGATGCAGCTTGTGGAGAAGATAATGGGTCGGTAACAATTGATATAATCGGTGGAGATGAATCTACCTTAACTTATACTTGGTCTGACAATGTCAGTACCACTAATATGGCAAACAATCTAAGTGCTGGTATTTATTCTGTCACCATCGAAAACGGTATGGCAGAATGTACACAAATACTAGAAATTCCAATTGGAAATGTAGATGCGCCTAATCTAGCGATTGAAAGTATTAATCCTGCAATCTGTCCTGAGGACAATGGTTCCGTTACGGTGGTTTGGGAAAATGGAACGGCTCCTTTTGCTATCTCTATTGATGGCGGAACACCTACCAATACTGGCGCTTCAACTTTCACTTTTGATAATTTAGCGACTGGTTCTCATAGCATCAAAATTGTAGACGCAGATGGTTGTGAAGATTACTTAGTAATTACTATCGAAACAGATGGTGGTCTTAATGTTGCAGTTGATGCTTCAACTGATGCAGATTGTGGAACTTCCAATGGAACGGCTACGATTGCCGTAACACCTGCGGGAACTTATACTTACACTTGGTCTGATGGTGGAACAACTGCTTCACGTGCTGATTTAGCAAGTGGTGTTTACACCGTAACTGCTACTGATGCAAATGGATGTGAAGGAGAAACGACCGTAGTGATTAATAATGTTGGCGCAACTATGCCTAGCATTACGGCTACTAATGTAAACTGTATTAACGCTTGTGATGGTAGTATTTCATTGACTACAGGAACTGGTACTTTCACTATTACTGACGAAAGCGGTGCAGTAATTAGCTTAGCACAAGCAGACGGAAGTCTTTGTGCAGGTCAGTACATCATCGAATATGTAGAAGCAGGTTGTAGCAACTTTGACACCGTTCAAATTACCCAACCAGAAGCCATTGATGTCTTTGTAGAAATTACTCCAGTTACTTGTTCGGATGGAGAAATTTGTATTACCAATGTCCTTGGTGGAACAGGTGCTTATACTTACACTTGGTCAGGTACAGGCATTGATGGATTAACCGATTCTTGTGTTGCTATTACCCAAGGTGGTGTTTATACCTTAAATGTAATGGACGAAAATGGTTGTAATAAATCTGTTGATATTAATGTAATTGACGAAGGCTGCTGCTTTGAACCTGAGGGTATCGTCGTAATTGACGCAGTATGTGGAGATAATACAGGTTCAGCTACCATAAATATTACGAGTGGGGACGAATCTACCCTAACCTACACTTGGACAAATAATGTTAGTACATCTAATGTTGCAAGCAATTTAAGTGCAGGAATTTACGCTGTAACCATTGAAAATAATATGGCTGAATGTACGCAAATATTAGAAGTAGCTGTAGGGAATACAGACGGCCCGAATCTAAATATTGCAGCCATTCAACCTGCTATTTGTCCAAATGATAATGGAAGTGTAACAATTGATTGGAATAGTGGAACGGCACCTTATGAAGTATATTTGAACAATGCAATTAATACAACAACTAACGGTAATTCACATACCTTCTCTAATTTAGCAAGTGGCAATTATACTATTGAATTAATTGATTCTGTGGGTTGTAAAGGGTTCTTAGCGGTGACTATTGAAACAGATGGAGGTCTAGCAGTGACGGTTGATAACTCAACAGATGCAGATTGTGAAACAGCCAATGGAACTGCTACGATTTCAGTAACGCCAACAGGTACTTATAATTATGTTTGGTCTGATGGAGGAACAGGCGCTTCACGAACGGACTTAGTAAGTGGCATTTATACCGTAACAGCTTCTGATACAAATGGATGTGAGGGAGCAACAACCGTCCTCATCAACAATGTCGGTTCCGCAATGCCGAGTATTACTAAAACTGATGTTAGTTGCCATAACGCTTGCGATGGTCGTCTTTCTTTTGACAATAGTGCGGGCATTTTCAAAATCACGAACCAAATTGGCGACGAAATAACTTTAGCACAAACCAATGGTAATTTATGTGCAGGAGATTACTTTATAGAATTTACCGATACTGATGGTTGTAAATCTTTTGATACCATTAGCATGACGCAACCAGAAGCCATTGATATTTATCTAGAAGTAGCCCCAATTGTTTGTCGTCGAGGAAAAGTCTGTATTACAGAAGTAACAGGCGGAAGTGAAGATTTCACTTATTTATGGTCAGGTACAGATGTAGAAGGGTTTACTGATAGTTGTATTATTGTCACACAACCAGGATATTACACATTGACCGTTAGTGATGGAAATGGTTGCGATAAAACCATAGAAGTATATGTTGAATTCATTGAGTGTGTTGTAGATTTAGCCCTTAAGAAAACGGCGACTGAATCTGGTCCATTTGTCTATGGAGACACCGTAACTTACAACTTTACGGTATACAATCAAGGAAATTTCCCTGCTACTAATATTGATATTTTAGAGCAAACGCCTTGCGGATTTAGTTTTGATGCTGCTATCAACCCTGATTGGGTAGCTGGTGCCAATGGTACTGCATCTACTCAAATCACCGATACCTTAGAAGCAGGTGATTCCAGTATCGTGGCAATTGACTTAATCCTACAATATTGTAGTACGCCAGGTGCTTACAACAACCAAGGAGAAATAACCCACACGGAAGATGAATTAGGAAATGATACGACAGAAGATGATATTGATAGTGACCCCGACACCGACCCTGATAATGATGGCGATATGGAAGATAATGAGACCGAGAACGGAAACGGAGATGAAGATGACAGTGATTTTGAAATAATTGAAATCTTCGATTTAGCCTTAACTAAGAATTTGAAACAGGGACAAATCAATACTGTTTATGTTGGAAGTATTGTTGAATACGAATTGGCTATTCACAATCAAGGAAATGTAACCGCTTACGATATAGAAGTGACGGATTATGCCCCTACTAGTTTATTATATGAAGCGATTCAAAATACAACGGTATACACTGGAAATGATTACGATTGGACGATGATGGGAGGAAACCCTACTTATGTAGCTATAGATTCCTTACAACCGTTTGAGACTACTTACTTAACAATACGCCTAAGAGTTGACCCTAACTTTAGTGGAGGAGACTTAATTAACTACGCAGAAATTAGTCATGCTTCGGATGAAAAAGGAGGAATCAACACCAAAGATGCTGATTCAGACTCGGATGATAGCAATGGAAATGATAATGGTGGAACACCTGATTCAAGTGAAGACAATAATATTGATGGAGATGGAACAATCGACGAAGATGACCACGACCCTGCAAAAATTACAACTATTGCCAATTATGCCGTAATTGTTGACCCATGTACTTGTTTAGGCGGTGGATTGATTGGAGATAAAGTAGCTATCTATTCTACTAAAGCTAATGAGCATTGGGCATTAACGGTTAATACGGGAATGTATAACGCCAATTCCACTACAAGTAATTTAAATAGTATTCCACTTGGAACGACTGCAAATTATGTAGGAGTAGTTGGCGGATTACATCGGTATGAATTACCGTTAATCCATTTGGATGGAATAGGATACAATGCTTCTTTCACTAATGGGATTAATACATTATCCGTAGCTAACTTATGTAGTTGTCCAACTATTACAACAGACCCAGATGGCACACCACCACCACCTGATAGCATGATAGTTATACCTATGACTAAAACACCTGTCGAGCATACACTATCACATTGTAACGGAATTCCTTATGTTAGTTCCAGAGACGAACACAAACAGTACATAGATACAGCAGCTTGTAGAATTGTGCAAACCATTTGTCCTACCGACCAATGGAAGCAGATTAGCTTCAATTTTACAGAATTCGAACTAGCTGCCGGAGATACGCTTTGTGTATTTGAAGGAAAAGATACAACGACCTTCCCTATTGCAAAATGGAGCGGAGCAGGTGTTAGCCAAACAGGCGGATGGATTTCATCTCACTGTAGTCCTACTGTCAATCCAAGCGGATGTTTAACTTTCCTATTCAAAACGAATGGAGATAATAATAAAGGGATTGGTTGGAAAGCCGAAATAAC
>CALLVC010000118.1 GCA_938010785.1 uncultured Saprospiraceae bacterium | reverse complement strand
CTAACTCAACAAAAATTTCACATCCTCCTTAGAAAAAGACATTCCGCCCTTTCCTTCTATAATCTCTTCTGCCAAACGAGATTTCCGTTCCTGTAGCTTTAAAATTTTCTCTTCGATACTGTCTTTAGTAATGAATTTAATGGCAAATACCCGCTTCGTTTGACCGATTCTATGCGCTCGGGCAATGGCTTGTTTTTCTATGGACGGATTCCACCAAGGGTCTAGTATAAATACATAATCGGCTGCCGTTAAATTTAAGCCTGTACCACCTGCTTTGATGGATATTAGAAAAGATTGGATAGCCGCTTGCTTTTCAAATTGGTCAATTTGTACTTTTCTTGCTTTCTGCGTTAACTCGCCTGTCAATCGAGAAAACCCTTGATTCGTATTTTCAAAATGATTTTTAAAAAGGTCTAAATGTTTGACAAAGGAAGAAAACAATAAAGTCTTATGACCGCCCTTGTGAATGACTTCTAAATGCTCAATGACATCTTGAAATTTGCCTGACTCTTTTTGATAATCGCCTTTGGTCAAAACTGGATGATTCGCCAATTGACGTAATTTGGTTAGAGAACTCAGTACCTGAAATTGATACTTCCCATCCTCTCCATCAAAATTGTCTAATAAGAAATTTCTAGCGGCTGACTTTTCCTTTTCGTAGAGCTTTTTCTGGTCAGCGGTCATGGTGCTATAAAACACTTTGGTCGTCAATTCGGGTAGGTCTTTGGCGACCATTTCCTTTGTCCTTCGCAACATGTAAGGCTGAATCATTTTTTGCAATTGTGCCTTTTTGTCTTCATTCTGTACTTTTTCTATCGGGCGAATAAATTCGTCTTTGAAAAATCGGAAACTGCCTAATAAATCGGGGTTGATAAATTGCATTTGAGACCAGAGGTCTGATAGTGAATTTTCAATCGGCGTTCCACTTAAAGATACTTTATGCGCTCCACTTAATTGATTGATTCCCTTAAAAATTTTGGAATCCTTATTTTTAATTTGTTGACTTTCATCCAATACAATATATTCAAAATCAACGCTTTGCAACAAATCAATGTCTCGTAAAGCGGTATGGTAAGTCGTCAAAATCACATCAAAACTACTGATTAGCTTTTCTGATTTATGCCGCTTTGGTCCCACATGCTTGTAGACCATTAAGCTTGGCGCAAATTTTTTGATTTCTCGTTCCCAATTGAATACCAAGGAGGCAGGAAGGATGATGATGGAGGTCAGGGGTTGGTAGATGTCGTTGGGGTAAGTGGTGGTTTGGAATAGGTCTAATTGATTGACGGTTGATGGTTGACGGTCCACGGTTGACGGCTTTTCCTCCTTAGATTTTTGCTCTTTGGCATGTAATAATACAGCGATAGTTTGAAGGGTTTTGCCTAATCCCATATCGTCTGCTAAACAAGCCCCCAAATCATTTTGATAATGCCCGAGCATCCATTTCACCCCATCTAATTGATAAGGTCGTAACGTCGCTTTAAGTGCTTTGGATGGTTCGTAATCTGATTGGGTAAAATCTTTTTCTAATTCTGCCCCGACATCAATTCCCAATTCATCTAATAAAGTAAATTGACTTTTAGCTAAGCGCAATTTATCATTTTTCAACTCCGCAAATTGCAGTAAACCTTTAAATCGAGTAAACCATTCGTCTGGAATCAAAAAATATTTCCCGTTAGGTAAGGGATAAAACTTGTCGTCTTTTTTGATATAAGGGACTATCTTTTTAAAGGCAATTTTAAATTCGCCAACTTCCACTACCCCATGAATGTCAAACCAGTCATTAACCTGTTTGGTATTGTCAAAACTGATTTTTGGCACCGCTAAGGTTAATGTTTTTCCCTCTAAACTTGGCGTGATTACCTTAAATCCTGCTTTCTCCAAAGTCCCCTCCTTTTCAGCTAACCAATTAAATAATGAAGGTACTTTTACCTTGTCTTTTTGTTGAAAATAACTTCCTTCGTTATTGACTAAATCAAAGGTTTGCAACTTCTCAATCCAAGTTTTTTCTTTTTCAAAATCTCGATTAACTCTGGTGATAATCACCTCTTCTTTGTCAAATTTAAGCCCCGATTTCCGTTTCGTTTTATCTTTCCAGCTAAACTTTACACCGGGATAGGCAAAATCTACTTTTATTCCAAATTCTTTGGTAAAAATATCCTCTATCAATTCTAATTGGCAATACTGTAATTTATCATCATTCAGTACCTCAAATCCCACCGTTTCCATCTCTACCTCTGAGGCAATTTGTAAAATAAACTTTTCAAAATAAGTCTTGATGAAATCCGCTCGAATAACGACTATCTCTTTGTCCCGAAAGGGGCGCAACATAAAGCCCTTTATATTTGGTATCTTGTACAATTTATAATCCACAAAAACCCACGCTGGTTTATTCGTAATTGGTATCACCTCTTTGTCTTGGACTTGCCATTGTCCCTCTGCATTAGATAACTGTAAATTATACAGGACTTTTTGGTCTGTTTTGACAAAAGAGAGATGTGGCTTCAAGGCATCTTTGGCGATATGGACCCGCAAATCTTTTATCAATACTTTTTTCTCAATGTCCCAAGTTAAGACCAAATCATTTTCAACAATCAAACTCAATAAGCTGTCTAGTTCTCTATGAATATAGCTTTCAATTGCACTTTTCACACTTCTATCTTCACTCATCAATTCCTTCAGCGGTTTGAGCTTTTTTCTTTTCGATTTTGGGTTAAACTTTTTTTCGAGGATGGGTAAATTCAATCGCTCAATAATCGCCAATGCTCGCTGAATGACGGGCGTCAATTCAATTTGATAATCTTTAAAACTGTATTCACTTACTTTTTTCTGAATGTATTGGAGTTGACTCTTTTTGCCAGTACTTGCAACAAAAGCCGTCGGTAGATATAAGCCTTTGGCGTATTCTTTTAGGTTGTAAATGATAGTATAGTTACGGACATTTGCTGTTCTCTCTCGCATGTGTTAGAATCAATTTTACTTGTAATTATTTATCAATGCTAATTGTTTTCTCCGATTAATTCCATAAGTCGGCTTTGGCCAATTTATGGTTTCATAATAGGTAAGGGTTTCTGCAATACTTTGTTCAAAAGGCACAAGCTCTACATTATAAGATTGTAGCATTTTTTGATTATCAATAATAAGATAGTTCCCTTTAAGCCATAAGGGTAAATCCGCCCATTGTCTGATTTTTTTATCTTGCAGATATTCATAAGATAAATTAATTAGGCTTGGATTTTTGTTTAATTGTTGACTTGCCAGCGCTACAATCTGCTTGATGGTTACCGCTTTATGACTAATAATATTATAAGCATCCCTGTCTTTTGCCTCATTAATAGCACCTTCAATAACCCTTATCAAATCATCTATATAGGTCAAAGAAAATTGCTGTTTCCCATCATTTGGTAACAACACTTTTTTATATTTTCTCACCTGATGCAGCCAATAATAAAATCGGTCCGTATGGTCATATTTCCCATAAACTACGGCTGGTCTTAAGATGGTATAATTTAATGCGCTCGCTTTTAATATTTCTTCACAAGCTACCTTTCGTTCTCCATAGGTCCTATTGGATTTATCTTCCCAATCTTCTGGTTTACAGACTTTTAAAAGTGTACTTTCATTTATGGGTACTTCAACGCCTAATTGGAAGACAGAAATAGTAGAAATAAAAATGTACTTTTTTAAACGACTATTTGTTGCTGCTACTATTCGTTCCAATGATTTGGGGAAATAGCAGGATAAATCAATAATATAATCCCAATCTCCTTTGACTAATTCACTGATAGACGCCTGGTTTCTATCTCCTTTTATTTGTTTAAGGTTAGCGAAAAATTGGGCATTGGTCTTTCCTCTATTTAATAAGGTTAAGTCATACTTGTCTAGGCTAACCAATCTTTCGATTAAGTTTCTACCAATAAAGTTAGTGCCTCCTAGAATTAGTATTTTTTCCATATAAATAGTTTTGGGCTTATGAAAAATTAGCTTTGGTATTTAGTCTGCTGGGTTTCTAAGTCTTTAGTTTCGTAAAGCGAAAAGTCCAACTAGAATTAACTACATAAAGTGCGGTTTTTAGATACCCCAATCCCGCACAGACGTGTCCGTATGGAAAGGGATTAAACATGAATAGCCCCGAATGAAAATTCGGGGGGGGATGATATTCCTCTTCCTACAACCCTACAACTCTGGAGGAGTTGAACATGAATTATTCACGTTCAACTCCTCCAGAGTTGGGAGACAAATCTTGATTCCTTTGGCTTCCACCGCATTTCCTGCCTGCCGGCAGGCATGGCATACGGTGTTAATCACGTTTAATCCCTTTCCATACGGACACGTCTGTGCGGGATTTAAGTAGCAAAAAACGCATGACCTGTTCCGATTCATCAGAATTATTTTCTATACTCCAATCAGACTTTTGAACTCAACAGACTGATTCCGATAGCTATCAGAAGTACTACCCGTTATTACTTTAGCGTCACTTCCATCCGAACTGGCTGGTGGTCCGAATAATCAAAATCTAAATCATACCCTTGCACTGATTGAACAGCTATATTTGGGGACACCAAAAAGAAATCAATTAAGGTGACAAAAGATTCTCCTTTTACATAGGAACTCGATGTTTTCCGATTGGTCGGCACTTTCGCATCAAATACCCATTGCCAATCGGCAGGCAAATAGTCTTTTTTGATATTGGTCTGCACTACCACTCCTGCTTTGCCCGGCATAAATTTATCAAACTGAAAATCTGGTGGACATTGATTCCAATCTCCGCCAACGACTACATAATTGCCTGCTTGGTATTCTTTGCTTACCTTTTTTTGCAAATATTTCATCTGTTGTTTTTTCAAAAATCCACCTGTATCGTAGGCTGAATTATGAAGATTAAACACTACTAATTCTTTCCCATTTTTTACTTCGTATCTGTGCACCGCTAAACATCGGTCCAATTGAAAAATACGAGTCGGCCACTCAAATTTCCCTGGTAATTGAAATCGAGTAGATTTTTTGGGTTGAAACCGAGTTAAGGTGCCTAAGCCACTATTGACTTGCCCATATACCTGCCACGGTTCAAAAATGGGAATGGGCACTCGGTCTACCACATAATTCTGGGCGAAAAAACTAGCATAATTAGGTCGCTGCTTTTCATATCCTGCTAACTGATTATTAAAATAACTTCGCTTTGACTCAACATCTACTTCTTGTAATAAATAAAAATCTGCGGGTGTTTTCGCAATAAAATCATTCGCCCCTTGGATATTTTTATCTACCCACGCTTCCTCGCTGCGAATCATTTTATCTCCTGACATAAAAAAGCCGCCGTCATCAAAAAAGAAATTGGATTCTTTACCTAAACCGCCATACCCCATATTCCAAATTAGGAAAGATAAGGTACTATCTTCTATGACTTTTAGGGGTGCTTCTTTTCTTGCCGTCAGGTCTATTTCTTCTACTGGTTGGTAGTCGTAATACGTGCCGTAGCCTGCTACCCAAATAAGATAAACAAAAAATAATAGGACGAAGGCAAAGGTAAATTTGGTGGTGGTTAGGAGTGCTTTGTTCATGATGTATCTGTAGCGCCAAGCTCTGCTTGGCTTTTGAAAAAAAAGGATTTATGTGATACCAAGCAGAGCTTGGCACTACAGATTAAAACCCTAACATATCTGACATGCCAAACACGCCCTTTTTACCAATAATCCATTCTGCTGCTTGTATCGCACCACCTGCAAATCCCGCTCTAGAATGTGCCGTATGCTTGATTTCAATTTCATCAATCACGGACTGATATTTTATAGTATGCGTACCGGGTACTTTTTCAATTCTTTTAGAGATAATCGGTACTTTACCCTTTGCTTTGGAGGCTTTATTGACCCAAGACTTTTTATCGCTTATATTTTCAATAATCCCTTCGGCTAAAGTAATGGATGTACCACTTGGTGCATCTAACTTTTGTGTGTGGTGAATCTCTTCGGTTTCTAGTTCATATTGTGGTTGCTCGTTCATCATTTTTGCCAAAAATTTATTTAAGGCAAAAAAGATATTGACCCCAACACTATAATTAGACGCATAGAAAAAAGAACTGCCCTTTTCCTCACACAAAGCATCAACTTCCGCCTTCTTTTCTAACCAGCCTGTAGTTCCACAAACAACGGGCACACCTGCTTCGATACACTTTTTGATGTTCTCCGCCGCGCCTTCTGGACGCGTAAACTCGATGGCTACATCTGCTTTTTTGATGGTCTTCACGGTGAATTCATCAAAATTATCCACATCAAATTTTAAGACCACTTGATGTCCTTGTTCTATTGCCATTTTTTCAATGGTCTTTCCCATTTTTCCGTAGCCGATTAATGCTATTTTCATGTACTTATTTAATTTAAATCAAAGACGTTTTTAATCGCCTTATAAAGAGGTGCGAAATTAACTACTTTTCGGCAATGTTAAGTCGCCTATGGAAGATTAATTTCTATT
>CALLVC010000117.1 GCA_938010785.1 uncultured Saprospiraceae bacterium | reverse complement strand
GCACAATACATCACATTTGCTGCGCCTAACAAGTTGATATTCAATGTTCTCTGCCAAGCTGCTTGCCATTCTTCGTAATTTACTTTATCAATAGCATGGTATTCAAAAATCCCTGCACTATTTACTAAAATGTCTAGCTTTCCGTAGTGTGCAGTTACTTTTTCTATCATTTCTGCAACTTCATCGGGTTGACCAACATCTGCTTTTAGTAATAGATGGTCACTACCTTCTAAAAGATTTAAGGTCTCCTTCGCTGCCTCAAAATTTGCTCGGTAATTCACCACTATTTTAGCACCTTTTGCTGCAAAAGCTAAAGCCGTTGATTTACCAATTCCTCTAGAGGCGCCTGTGATTAAGACTACTTTATTATCAAATCTCATATTTTTATATATTTATGTATTGCAATTAGGCGTGTACGAAGTTTTCTTTTTGACCAAAACTCTCCCAATAGGACAAAGCAACATAATTTTTAGCTATTTTTTCTGATTCTTATACAAAAAAACTATTTTGTCGATGAATTAAAAAGTATAGCTTAGCCGAGTATGAACGAACCCAAATATTACCTACTAATTCTGCTGATTTTTACGCTCCAACTTTCTGCTTCTGCACAGATTGGCCCTCACGCTCCTTCCGTAAAATGGCAACAAATTGATACCAAAGAATTTAAAGTCATTTTCCCAGAAGGTTTTGATAAACAAGGACTTAGAGTAGCCAATTTAGTTAATTATATGGAGCAAAATAATAAACGTTCCATTGGTGACTTGAATGAAAAAATTAGCATCGTTGTTCATAATCAAACCATTGTTCCCAATGGCTTTGTCGGAATTGCTCCTTTTAGAAGTGAATTTTTTGCTACACCTCCTCAATCTGCTAATTTATTGGGAACTGTTGATTGGTTGGATGCATTAGCGGTTCATGAATATCGACATGCTTTGCAATTTTCGAATGCCAAGGTCGGGCTCACTAAACTATTCTTTATTTTTCAAGGTAGTAATGGGTGGGGATTAGCTTCGGGTGCTGCTATTCCAAGTTGGTTTTGGGAAGGAGATGCAACGATTATGGAAACGGCTCTCAGTAAAGGAGGGCGAGGACGTGCCCCATTTTTCACCCTTTCTCAAAGAGCTAATTTATTAAATGACAAAAACTACGCTTACCAAAAAGCCCGAAATGGGTCATTTAAAGATATCGTTCCGAATAGATATCCTTTGGGCTATGCCATGTTAATGCATGGTCGGCAAAAATTTGGCAATGATTTCTGGAAGGATATTTTTAATAATGCAGCAAGGTATAAGCCCTTAATTTATCCTTTTTCCAATGCCCTTAAAAAAGAGACAGGTTTAAAAACTAAAGATTTATACCAAGAAACGTTTGCGGCGCTAAAAGATAAATGGCAAAAACAAATTGATGAGCTTACCCTCTCTCCTACTCAAAAAATTGTCACCAATCCTAAAAAAACAGTTACCAATTATCGCTTTCCTTTTCAATTAAAAGATGGCAGTATTCTTTGTTTAAAATCTAGCTTTCAAGAAACAGATGCACTCATGCAAATTTCTGATGGGAAAGAAAAAAAATTAACGAATATTGGATTCCATACCGAAAAATATCTTTCTGTTGTTGGCAATAAAGCGGTTTGGACAGAATATGAGCAAGACCCTCGTAGAAATAAGCGAAATTTTTCGAACATCATATTTTATGATTTAAAAACGGATAAAAAAACCAGATTAACTACAGAAAGCAGATATTTTTCACCCAGCTTTTCTCACTCAGAAGGTAGAATCGTTACCGTAAAAATAACGCCCGAACAAGAAAATTCTTTAGTTATCTTAAATGCGCAGAGTGGCAAAACGATTGGGATTATTCCAAATCCTGAAAATCTTTTCTTATCCTTTCCTAAATGGGCGGAAAACGACACAGATGTTGTCTACATCGCTAAAAAAAATAGTCGTTTAGCTATTTTTAAATACAACTCCATTGATAAAAAACAAATTCAGTTGACTCCCTGGACTCACCATACTATGGCTGACCTTTTTGTCAAAAATAAAATGGTGTATTTCACCGCTTCTTTTAGTGGCATTGACAATATTTACGAAGTGGATTTAGCTGGTAATCAGCAAATTAAACAATTGACATCCTTGCCAATTGGAGGGTTCTACCCTTCTCTATCTTCTAACAACACCCACCTCTTTTTTAGTGAATTCACACACATGGGTTATGAATTAAGTCGGTTAAATTTGACTCAAAATACTGCTCGTCATAAATCGATTACTATTGAAGAACCCTATGTTCAATCTTTTTATAGTATCAATCATTTTAATGAGGAAGGTGGTGATATTTTAGAGAATACACCAAATATTGAATTCCCCATTAAACGATATAGAGGCTTTTTTAAAGGGATGAAAGTACACAGTTGGAATTTGACGCCTTCCTTGGCTTTGCCGACATTGGACATTCAAGTTGATAATTATTTAAATGATTTCTCCCTAAATATTATTGGGGGTTATAATCTTAATGAGGAGGCTCCCGTCTTTATAACTTCTGCTACTTATGGAAAACTTTACCCTCAACTAACTGCTTTTACTAGTTTCACCAATAGAAAAACAGATTTTACTTCTAGTGGAATAGATACCATTCAACGACAAGCTTTTCAACAGCTTTCGGTTGGTGGACGTGTAGGAGTGCCTTTGACTTGGCTCCAAGATAATTATCAAACTTCTCTTAATACATTTGGAGGATATACTCATAGATATTTGACCGATGTAACTTATAGTGATATTGAACAAGTTGACGATAACTTCGGTACCATCCAACTTGGGTTGAATTTATCTCATCTTCGTCGGACTGCGCTCCAAAATATGGGACCTCGATGGGGACAAAGCTTTAATTTTCTTTATCAACAAACGATTGATAGTAAAACAGACCGACAAATTATGGTGAGTGGCAATGTCTATTTTCCTGGTATCGGTGCTAACCACAATTTAAAATTAGGGATTGCTTATCAAAGAGAATTACTAAGAAATACCTATCAATTTTCTGATAGATTTGAGTACCCTAGAGGTTTTGTTAACATAAAAAATGATGAATTCCTAAAATTAACGGCAGATTATCAATTACCGATTGCCTATCCTGATTGGGGACTTTGGGGTATTTCCTACTTTAAGCGAATCAGTCTAAATGCCTTTTTTGATTATGGTCGAAGAAGTTTAGTAATTGCAGATTTAGAGGATAATCATAATTCTGTGGGCGTAGAAGTAGTTTTTGATAATAACTTTTGGAATGAACTGCCTGTTACTTTTGGTATCCGAAACTCGTATTTACTAACGGAAAACCAAAATAAATATCAATACGAGTTTTTTGTTCGGAATTTTATTGTAGAGTGAGCTGTTTGAAAATTGAAACAACGTTTTCTATACCAACCTTCGAATCTCTCCATTGACCAATGCCTGGACGACTTGAAATAATAAATTTGGTTTGTGAGGTCGCCAATTTAGGTCATTATAATATTCTCCAAAGTTAACGTGATATTGCAATCGAGCGATTTTCATTTCATCTTCTACATGGCGGTGGACGTTTAAAAAGCATATCCACCCATCTTCGTCTCGGACTTCTTCTCCCCATTCTTCATAATAATCATCTTCTCCTCCATGAAAATTTAGCACATTTTCGCAGATTAATATAAATTTAGAAATCCCTTTATCTTGTAATGGTTCAATCAGGTTTCGCTTTAAGAACATCACATCATTGTGTAAAGCATCGTTCCATTCTCCAATAAATTCTAAAACGGCATATCCTACTTCATAATCGGTAAACAATATCTTCGAATACAAAGTAGCAGAACCAAACTCATCCCATTGTGGATGGATGTAATAATTATAGACCTTCTTTGTGTATTTAAATTCGTCGTAAACTCGTTTATAAAACGGAGAATTGCTATCGTTTGCCGCAATGTATTTATCTCGCCAACGGTAATAGGGTTCTATGTCTTGCATAAATTTTTATAATGTATTTTTGTGTTTTAATTGGTAGTACATGCTTTAGCCTGTCGTGTTAAGAGACCTTCAGGTCGATACGTTTGAATTCTCTCTGAGGTCGAAGACCTACCGAATGCACACAAATGGAGGACAGCAGGAAAAAGATGCCGTAGGTATCAAATATAGGTAAAGGTAAACTAAAGAAAATTCCTTCCTTCAAACCGTGCCGTACCCCGATAGCTATCGTGGGGAAACGTGGGTTTGAACGCCATGTTTTGTACCTACGGCACAAATGCCAATCATGATACCCTTTGACTACCCATTTTCGGTACCTAAAGGCACCTTTTTTAAGTATTTAGCCAATTGTGTGCATACAGTAGGTCTAAAGACCTTAGAACAAAACAGGCTGAAGCATGTGCTACCATTATACCCATTAACATTCAAAAAAGATGGAATGTTTTTAAATATGCCATTCTCGATATTTCGGATTTTTTTTCTGAATCTAAAAAAGATCTTAACAGGTGCCTTTAGGAACCGAAAATAGTAAATATAAATCTAAAATTCTTTTAATATTTGAAATTATCCAAACCTTATAAAATTATTTTCACGGGTCCTGAATCTAGCGGTAAAACGACTATAGCCAAGCTAGCTGCCAAACACTTCGAGACTCAGTGGTTATCCGAATACGCCAGAACTTATTTGGCGCAAATTGATTATCCCTATAAAGCGACCGACCTTTTAAAAATAGCCGAAGGACAAATCTCATCGGAGCAACAATTTATTCAAAAAAATGAGCATCAAGATTTTCTTTTTTTTGACACCTCGCTTTTAGTCATCAAAGTTTGGTCTATTTTTAAATATGGATTTTATAACCATAAAATTGACCAATTATTAAAACAGCAACTACCTGATGTTTATTTTCTATGTGACTGGCAAATTCCTTGGGAATACGACCCTTTGCGGGAAACGCCCAATGATAGAGCAGCTTTGTTTGAATTATATCAGCGAGAATTATTGGAATTAAAGATTCCATTTTTCGTCTTAAAAGGTACACCAGCAGAACGTTTAGCGCAAATTCAATGGTACCTCAAAAAATATTACTAAAAAATAAATATGGTAAGAATAATGTAATTTCTTCCCCAATTTCCTTCCTTTTGTTAAATCTTAACTTACTTTTGCATTGCTTTTCTCAAAGGGGTGGCCCAATATAACGGCCTGAGATTATACCCATTGAACCTGCCCAGATAATGCTGGGAAGGGATAATGTTGCTAAGCTAATTATATAATTGCTTTATACTTTTGTTAGATCAAAATCTTTTAGAGGTTTTTGCCCCTTGAAGGCTTATTCAAGCAATAAAGTATGTTAATTGGTTTAGGTAAAACGAATGTTTTACAAGAAAGCAAGCTTCATCCAAACCCCTGGATGGAATAAATTTTAATTAGTGATAAATCTAATCACTATTTTCAAAAATTATTATGAAAAATTTATTTAGCATCTTAGTTCTGCTTTTAGCAGCAGTAACGACTTATGCCCAAGCTGAAATTACTGGTACTATTACCAGCAAAAAAGGCGAACCCTTGGTAGGTGCCACGGTCCAATTGTACGAAACCAAACAAGGTGGCGTAACTGACTTCGATGGTGTTTACAAAATCAAAAATGTCCCTGCTGGCACTTATACCGTGATGGTTAGCTACGTGGGATTTGAAACGACACCCTCTAAGGTGACTATTAGTGAAAATGGACAATCCGCCAAGCTGAATATGAGCATCAAAGAAACACCTATTGCCTTTGACCAGATTATTGTTAAATCTACTCGAGCAACCGACAAGTTGCCGATTACTTTTACCAACTTAGAAAAAGAAGCTATTGAAGCCAATAACTTAGGGCAAGATGTACCATTTCTGTTAAAATGGACGCCTTCTACCGTTGTAAACTCAGATGCAGGTACAGGAATAGGTTATACTGGTTTGAGAATTAGAGGAATTGACCCTAGCCGAATCAATGTGACCATCAATGGTATTCCACTGAATGACTCCGAATCACAAGGGGTTTTCTGGGTAAATATGCCCGATTTTGCCAGCTCTACCGACAATATTCAAGTACAAAGAGGAGTCGGTACTTCTACCAATGGACCTGCTGCTTTCGGAGCATCTATCAATTTAAATACCTCTGTGCTACATCGAGAAGCTTATGGTCAGATTAGTACGACTATCGGCTCGTTTAATACCAGAAAAGCGAATGTTACTTTTGGGACTGGACTCATTAATGATAAATTCACTGTTGATGGCCGTTTGTCTACTATTGAATCAGATGGATACATTGACCGAGCTTCCGTTGATTTATCTTCTTATTATTTATCAGGCGCTTATATTGGTCGAAAAAGTTCGGTCCGTTTTAATGCCTTTAGTGGGCATGAAGTTACTTACCAAGCTTGGAACGGTGTACCTGCTCAATTTTTAGATAATGCAGAATTTGACGAATCTTTTAGAACCTTCAATTCCGCTGGAACAGATAAACCTGGCGAACCGCACGATAATGAGGTGGACGACTATCAACAAAGCCATTATCAAGTCTTATGGACGAGTCAATTAACCAATAACTGGGATTTGAATTTAACGGGAAACTACACCAAAGGACAAGGTTTCTTTGAGTTATATAAAGGGGATGCTTCTTTTAGTAGATACCAAATTGAGCCATTGACGATTGGTGGAGAAACCATCGAAAGTACAGATTTAATTGAAAGAAGATGGCTGGATAACGATTTCTATTTTGGGTCTGTCGCAGCCAATTATGGAAGTGATAATCAGAAATTGAATGTCAACTTAGGGTCTGCTTTTAGTGTATACAGGGGCGACCACTTCGGAGAAGTTATCTGGGCTAGATTTGCCAATAATACGGAACAAGACCACCGCTATTACGAAAACGATGCAGTAAAAACGGATTTTAATATTTTCTCAAAAGGTAGTTACCAATTAGCGGAAAAATTAACTGGATTTTTAGATTTACAATATCGTAGAGTGGATTATGAATTTGAAGGTTTTGATAATAATGGTGCTTTGATTGACCATAATGTAGACTTCAACTTTTTCAATCCTAAGGTTGGTTTAACTTATGAAGTGAATCCACAAACTAGTTTTTATGTCTATACTGGTATTGGAAATAAAGAGCCTAATAGAAGTGATTTTACAGATACATCGCCTTCCTCTCGCCCTGTTCACGAAACTGTCATTGATACAGAATTAGGATTCAAAAAAACTTGGCAAAAAGCTGCAATTGAAGCGAATTTATACTACATGAATTACGATAATCAATTGGTTTTAACTGGGCAAATAAATGATGTTGGAGAATATGCAAGGGTCAATGCTAAGGATAGCTATCGAGCAGGATTGGAATTAGTAGCTGGTTATCAATTGACCAAGCAACTTAATATTGATGGTTCTTTGACCTTAAGTGATAATAAAATCAAATCCTTCTCCGAATTTATTGACAATTGGGATACTTGGGGACAAGAGGTCGTCGAGCATGGTGATACAGATTTGGCGCTTTCTCCTAGCACCATTTTTAATGCCAATTTGAGTTTTAATGCCTTACCTGCCAGCAAAAATCAAGATTTAACTTTTGGACTTGGGATGAAATATGTCGGCGAACAATTTATTGACAATACTTCTAATCAAAATACGGCCTTACCTGCCTATAGTTATACAGACTTTAGATTGGCTTATACCATCAAAACTTCCTTTGTCAACGAAATAGCTTTGACGCTTTTAGTAAGGAATCTTTTTGATGCTAAATATATTTCTAGTGCTTGGACTTATCGATATATTTCAGAAGGATATGACGGTCGTGCTGATGACCCATCGACTAGGTTGGAACAAGGAAGCACCTATAATTTAACGGGATACTATCCACAAGCTGGTCGAAATTTCTTATTAGGCGTTAGTTTGAGTTTTTAGGGATGTGCAGAGGGCGGAGGGAGATGAGCGGAGGGCTAAAAATCTTAAATCAGAAATTTTAAATCATAAATCATAAATCCGTCTAAGGGTAGGTCTGAATTTTATCATTTTGATAATCAATATTTTAGACATACTCTAATTTCAAACTAGGTGGATTGATGATTTATGAATTCTGATGTGAGATATATGATTTGGAAATGCCCTCCACTACCCTTTCCGCACCACCAAATCCAAATAGTCCGCGGCTAATTCCTTTGCCGAAACAGGCACTACCCCCACTTTTTCACAAACTTGACCGCCCGCCAAATTTGCCAATTCGGCAATATCACTCAAAGGCAATTCCAAAGCTATTCCCAAAGCAGCAATACTGACTACAGAATCTCCTGCCCCACAAACATCAGCAATGGTTCGTGGATTGGTGGGTAATATTTGTTGGTCATCCCCATCGTCATAAAAAACTCCTTTGTCTGAAAGAGTAATTAGTGTATTGGCATTTTTGAGTTGAGATTGAATATGGAGCGCCGCAGCCTTTAAATCTGCTAAATTGGCTGCACTCTGAAAAGGAAGGTTGGTATTAATCTCTTTTAAATTAGGCTTAAATAAAGTAGCTCTTTTGTAGGCAAAGAAATTTTTATGCTTAGGGTCTACAACTGTCGGTATATCATTTTTTAGCGCCAACAATAAAATCTCCCCTATAATTTTTTGCGTTAAAACGCCTTTATTATAATCTTGAAAAAGAATTACGTCAATTTCCATTTCCTCTAATACACTATTAATTCGTTTCTTCAACTTTGCTTTTTCCCCTTTATTAAGGTCAATTGTATCTTCTTCATCATACCGAATAATTTGTTGGTTTTGCGCTAAGACTCTTGTTTTTGTAGTGGTTCTTCTACTATTCGATACCTGTAAATACTTAGTTGTAATATAACTTTCCTCTAATAAATTGCTTAGTAATTGCCCTTCCCTATCACTTCCAATAACACTACAAACAATTGGTTTAGCTCCTAAAGCTTGAATATTCAAAGCAACATTCGCCGCGCCACCTGGTCGGGTTTCCTTCTTTTGTACTTCTATAATTGGGACAGGTGCTTCGGGAGAAATCCTTGTCATTTTTCCATACAAATAGGCATCGAGCATTACATCTCCAACTATTAAAACGGTTAATCCCTGAAAAGCATTGATTATTTCTTTTATGTTTAGCATAAAAAAGTGTAGGTGCAGTTTATGATTTTACTCTACCCTCAATCTCCCCCCTTCCGTCCGAGCTGCGAAGCAGCTTAGGGCGGTAATATTCATTTTTAGTAGGGTAAAGTGTAATGATTTATTATTGAATAGTAAAATAACCGAAGAAAGTGCAGTTATGCAAGGAAAAATGGAAGAAAAGAAAAAATGCCTTTAATGAGTGTTTGTTCTCTATACAGCTAAGATAGAGCTTTCTTTAGAATTTAAAAAAAATTGAAGGTGCAAATTATATATTTTTATTTTCCACAATTAATTAATTTTAAACCAAACCGTCTTGATACCAGAGAAAAGAGACATTACTATAAGTATACTGGAGCATTTTGGGCCTTAAAAGTTATATATTCAGTCATTTAAAACCAATAAAAAAGGGACCAAACCGAAGTTTGTTCCCTAATATCTTTTATCTACCCCCCGACGATAAAAGACAATTCAAAGATAGGGCTATCCTCCTGCCGTTGTTTGGCAAAAGTTTTTTTTTTGTGACTAGCTCTTTTTTCAAAAAGCATTATCAATAGTTTATATACCTAAAATTATATTGCTTTAATGTTTGAGCGTCTATGTCTAAAACTTTATAAGTGCGGCTAATTTTTAGGAGCGGTCAATCTATTAGGATTTTTTTATGAAGTAGAGTGACAGGGTATGCTGCTAAAACCGTAGAAAATTTACTGGAGTATACAGTAAGTACCCCAATAACAACGATGATAGGCGATGAACAATATAAGGCTTATTTATTGATGGAATTTGACCAGGTTTTTAAATTTACTGATACTCCTAGCGCCGCTTTGTCTCATTGTATATATGCTTCTTTTACTTCTAGATTTTCAAAAACTTGTTATGTGCGTCAAATCCCCTTTCAAGCTTTCAAATTAATAAATGGAACTGATTTTAGCGGAACAGAAATTATAGATTTTCCATTATTTAAAGAGAGTGCAGGGAAGTTTACTTATGCGGAAGGAAATACATTTGTCTATAACCAACTTTCGCTCAGTCCTACTGCTTTTGAGTATTGGTCTCAAGTAGAAGAGAACAATAGCTCATCTGTAACTACTTTTGACAATCCAAAAGGAAATATAGCTAGCAATTTTAGTAATATTACTAATCCTGAACAGAGGGTTTTTGGGTATTTTTATGCTTCTGAAAAAGCTACCAAACGATTGTATGTTTCTCCAGAATCTGTTGACAATCCTAATCCTGCATGTCCTTCACCACCCTTATTAGACGGTAGTGTTCCGATTGAGTGCTGTAATTGTCTAGAGAATAAAAATAGTTCTCTTGAAAAACCTAGTTGGTGGGTAGAGTAATCAAGGAATTTACTATTGAATAGGCTATTTGAGAAAAAAAATTAAGCTTTGGGAACTCTTTTTTAAGCGTACCAGTTATTAGAGCATGAATCACAAAAATCACCTATTCATTTTATTAATCGCTTGTTATTATTGCTGGTATTCCCAACAATACAGCAAGTGGTATGCCTATAATGAATAGTCCATTATAGTAGATTTTTTTCAAAAAGCCGCTTGTGTATCTATACAAGCGGCTTTTTTATTTGGGGGCGCTCATTGGCGCGATAAACAGATTCCAAACGGGTGATTTAGGGGTTCCCTCGCAACAAAAGAAGGTGTGTCTGAATGGCTTTAGGTGGTCGGTTGCAACCCGACTTATGCCCGTTCGAATCGGGTCACCTTCTCTCTTGGAAGTGTAGCACGTAATTGGTAGCGTCGTCCCGATAATTATCGGGATAAATCCGTTTGCCTTTTGGTACTTGTAGGTTCGAGTCCTACCACTTCCACTAAATTTGGAGCAATGAAAAAGGGAACAAACCGAAGTTTGTTCCCTTATGTCTTTTATCTACCCCCCGACGATAAAAGACAATTCAAAGATAGGGGCATTGTATTGCCCTTGTTTGTCAAAAGGAATTTTTTTGTGACGAGTTCTTTTTTTTAGAACACAGTATAAATAGTATATATGGGTAAAATTGTATTGCTTTAATGTTTGAAGGTCTATATCTAAAACTTGATAAGTCTGGGTTATGCTTATAGGTTTTTAGTTGGTTGGAAAATATTTTTGGGTTGGGGTGACAGGGTATGAAGAGCAAAAGGAACCCAGCTCAAAATTTCAAAAAACGGATTTTAGGCTAGTCCAAATTTTTAGAGGGTCTTACGATTGAAGTGTAAGATTAAGACGGAATGTGGGGATATTGTATGGAAGCAAAAACAAATTACTGTTCACTAAAATATAAAAACTCCAAGCCTATATACCAACGGCAAGGTGATTTAAGTCATCTTGCCGCTTTTGGCTTTTTCCCTGTTCTTGATTATAAGTGGAGGGAAGAAGAAACATGCCTGTCTACCGACAGATAGAATTAATTTTTGACAGCTGCTCCTTTGGGGTGGCTGTTTTTTGGTTTGGGGTTGGGTACTAAAATAGAGGTTGTTTTATCCGAGTGGAAGGGGCCGTAGAGCATGTTATTACCATTCGGTTCAAAACCGTAATTGGATAAGACCGTCAAAATGGACAGGTTGGAAATATTTTTCTTTAGTATCTAGTTTCCAAGGCTTATAGTTATTACATATGTTTTTTTCAACTATTATTAATTTAACTAATGGTGGCACAATTCATGCTAACTTATTGTTAGAGAAATTTTGAACAATTCATAATTAGGATTCTTCTTTAATTTTTAGAATTCTATTTTTTCTACAAGATTTCTAGTATTACCCTCCTTTTACTAATTTACCCTCCTTTTCTATCACGTAAACCACTACTAAAATGAAAATGCTTAAAACACTACCCATTATTCTTTGCTTGTTTTTTATTAATACCCTAAATGCCCAAAAAATAATAGATGAAAATATCGGATTTTATCATGGGGGCTCTTCTTTCTTTAAGTTTAAACGTAATATCGTAGAAACAGATAACAATTTACTTATTGCGAAAGATAATATTATTAAAAGTTATGATAAAACAGGTGAGCTTGATGTATCTTTTGGAGAAGAAGGAATACTAGAGATTAATCCTGTATCTAAATTTGAAATCCGAGGCATCTTTTTACATGAAGGTAATCTAGTAATTATTGCTACAAGAAATGACCATTCATTATTGAAACAATTTGTCTACGATAGACATGGACAAGAGCTAAAATCAAGTTACGAAATTGAAACACCTTTTAGACATGATTTTTTTGATGTTCTATTGCAGCAAGATGGCAAAGTTTTATTGGTGGGTACTATTACAGATGAGTCTTTTAATCATTTTTATTTTGCAATGCGTTTAACTTTACAAGGAACAATAGATAATACCTTACAAATGCAATTCCCCGAAAAAGAAAATAATATTATAAATAACCATAGACTAACTACAGTAATTCAAAGAGATGATGGAAAGTTATTGATAGCGGGGTCTGAATTTGATGAAGTAAATTTAAGATTATTTAATTTAGACGGCACAATCGATTCTTCTTTTGGTGAGGATGGGAGCGTATTGATTAATGCTACTTCTGGTAGTTCTGCACCTATTCAAAATATACATCTATTAGATGAAAAAATTCTAGTTACAGGGTCAGTAAGAAACCCTTTGTTTAATAATGGGCAATATTTTTTTGTTTCAAGATTATTAGCCAATGGGCAGCCAGATGTTACTTTTGCTAATAATGGTATTGCGATTCATGCGAATGATGAAAGTGGTATAAAAACGGAACAATTACAAACTTCTATAATACAAGAAGATGGTAAAATTTTACTTATTGGAAATAGAGTTCGAGATGAACATGCTAATTTAAGACAAGGTTTATTAGTAAAATACAACGAAAATGGTAGCCTTGATGAGTCCTTTATGTCTCAAGGAAGTTATGACTTAAAAACAATTAATAATGTAGATATTATACATGTCCTTCCAAAAGAAAATGGCTATGACCTAATTTTTACGGGAATAGAAGATGAAGACCTTCGTGATGTCCCTGCAGAATTTTCAAGACTATTTATAACAGAATTAGTTACTGAATTTAGTACTTCCACTAATGAATTAGGAAATAATGTGTCATTTGAAATTTTTCCAAACCCTGTTTCAGATAATATTTCCATTAAATATCAATTAACAAATATAGAAGAAGTTAAAATGGAGCTTTTTGATATTACAGGTAAATTTATCACCAATCTTCTTGAGGAAAAACAAACAGGAGGTAGCTATGTAGAGAACTTTAATTTAGCTCATATTCCAAAAGGTTCTTATTTCTTATTTTTTACTACTTCTAATAATCGCAAAATCATAAAGCTTATAAAGTAAAATAATAAATATAAAGAGCAAATTACCCTGATTGTCTAAGTTAGCTTAAAGTTGTCGTATCTAATGATTACTTTTTTACGGCAACTTTAAGCTTGTCTAATTAAATTCTATTAATAATCAAATCCGTCCCCCCAACATTCCGTTCAATATACCCCTTCGTCACCTGACCAATTGCCAGCCGTTCCTGCTCCACTACCCATTTTTCAAAGATAGCCTGCAAAGAAGCAGCATCAGTAATAGCAACCGCCCCACCCTGCTCCACCAAGGCTGTCGCTTCGGCAAATTTTTTATAATTGGGCCCAAATAAAATCGGTAGTCCAAAAGCCGCAGGCTCCAATATATTGTGTATCCCCCTATCAAAACCACCACCTATATATGCAATTTCCCCATATTGATAAGCGGAACTCAGTTGCCCAATGGTATCTAAAACCAAAAGGGATGGAGTAGCCGATGACTTATCGCTCGACCATTTGGTATAGTTAATAATCGGCAAGGGCGCTGTTTTTGCTATTTTGCTCAATTGGTCGGGGGTGATTTCATGGGGTGCAATCATAAATCGCCAATCATTGTAGTAACTTTTG
>CALLVC010000116.1 GCA_938010785.1 uncultured Saprospiraceae bacterium | reverse complement strand
TTTAAAACCACTTTTACAAATTCCCCTAAAGCATAATCTGCTCTATTTTCTAAATCTGCTGATTGTGTTTGTGTCTGTGTAGGTTGAGATTGACTAGAAGCGTTTTGTAATACAGCTATAGGGTCTCCACCCAAAAATAACGCTAGTAATTCCATGATAATTGCACCAATTCCAATACCTCCACCCACTCTTTTCATGGTTTGACCTCTACGGTCATCAACGTTTTGACTTCTTTCTGATTCTTGCCAACGCATAGTTTAATTTTTTTGATTTAAGGATGAAAAATAAACAGGTTAAGGGGGGTTACATAAAAATGGAATATCCAAGTAAATATAGATTGATTGAGACATTCCCGAAATAAATTCGGGACAGGCAGAGTCCCAATCAATCAAAAAAGGGGATTTAAAGGGTGAGCAAAAATGAATTTTCAAAGAAAATCCATTTTTGCTCACCCTTTAAAAACCCTTTTTACAAATTTTGCTCCCGATAGCTATCGGGAATACGGCAAAATTTGTTGGGAACGTCTATTAAGCATTTTTATAAGAAAGCCCTTTAACAGATCTTAATTAATGATTTTATTATTCAATTAAATTAGATTAAGGAATAGGTTGTATTTTTCTTATTCCATTGATGTAAAAGTAAACAAATCTATTCTAGTTCGTTAGGTTTGAATTTATTTTTTTGATAATTATAAGAATTATCGCTTTTTTTAGCAAAAAGATAACAAAAGATTTAACAAAAAAACGGTGACGCGAAAAAATCGGGTCACCGTTTATGAAAATTTGTAAAATAGTGTTTCCCTAATGTGCAGGGGGGTAAATTTGCTTTTCCTTTTCTTAATGTTCAAGGGAATCGCAAAATGCTTTCGTGTTCTCAAAGTACGGGTATTGCACTGTACTTCAATGGCTTCCTTTTGCAAGAAAACTTGGATTTAATTTTTACTAATTCCGTATTAGTAATGGTATCAATGATTACCTAATTTCAAAAGTAAATTTATTGTATCGCAGTAATGTTTTTGTATTAATTCATAGATTTGGCTGCTACGGCATCCGTAGAGACAACTAATTGTGTGCCAGCCTTTGTCGAGTGAATTAATGATGGTTTGAATGCCGTCGATTCGGAATTCAATGATGATGGGGTTAGCCAAAATTTATTGGCTTTGTCTTTATCTAATGAGTCTGTTGTAGGTTGTTGGAAATTTGGATTGCTAAGCGCAAATAGGCCTAATATGCCAACCACAGCTAATAGAAAAGAACCGAATTTATCCCTTTTGTCTTTAGACGTTGAAGTAGGGAAATTTAAATGTTGTAAAGAATCGCAATTGTCGATTTGCTTCATGGGAAAATGTTGAGGAGATTAAAAAGTTTGTTGCAAAGACAATGAAATTTACCAAAACAAAATTCCATTAAAAATCCACATCAACATGTAGCAATGAATCTACCGAGCGGTATTTCAGTCCTAGATGATGACCGTCTTTTTAAATTTCCTTTTCTCTTGATTAATTCCGTTTGGAACGTTGCCGTTCCTTAGTGTTGTGTCAGTAGTGTCTTGTAATTTGTCCTGTTTCCCCTATGTTTTAATTTTGGATATGTATAAGAAGAGTTGAGGGGAACAACTACAAAAACTTTTAAAATCGCTACATTTTGTAAATGTATCAACGTATTTTATCTAACAAAAATCAAGCCAACGTATGTTATTTTTTTATAATTTTTTATAAAAAACGCTTTTTTTCTTGGCGATTTAATGTATTTGAATAAAAAATTGTTGAAAATTTGAATATTAGTGATAAAGTTTGTCTATCCAAATATAAACAGGATATTATCCATCTTACTGATATACTTAAATAATTCGGCCTAGCGGAGATGTCGGTAATTTTTAGAAATTACAACTTTTGCTAGTTTCGGTAGACGGTTCTTGGAAAGATGAAGGGTAGGCGATAAATTGCACAATTTTGCCCACGTGTTTTTTAGCAATGAAATATTAATAAAGTGTACAAGTAGACGAAGTTATTTTTTTCTATAACAAGGCAAAAAACGCAGACGATGCAGGGCATCGGCGAGGCTTTTTAACGCAGTTAGAGGAAAAAGAACAAAGTAAAGTTGTACATCTCATTATTCTTTCATTGCTTATCAAAACAAATAAAGTAAAATTCCTTATTTTTTTGACAAAGGTTTCAATGGATTTACATCCAGATTTATAGTACTTTTGAGATTAGTAGGAGAGGAATTTTTCCTCACTGAAGAGTATGTATGTTGTTTCATATGCATCTATTTTGAAGTGATTAATTTTAAATTAACTAGATGCTTAATTCGGTTCTACAAATGTAAGGGGTAATTAAGGATAAAGTCAAATTTTTATATTAAAAAAAACTTAATTTGTTTTATTTTTTTCTTCCCTCAACTTTTAAATCGAATACTACTTTTGCCAAACAACTGATTATTAGATTTTTAGGACATTTTTTATTTTTGACCATATTGAATCATCAACTGAAAAAAAATGGAGCAAGAGGCTTTGCTAAATAGTCCAATAGAATATTTGAAAGGGGTTGGACCAACTAAAGGAGATTTATTTAAAAAAGAATTAGGCATTTTTACCTTTGGGGATTTACTCATGAGTTTTCCTTTTCGATACGTCGATAAAACACAATTTCATAAGATAAAAGATTTAAATGAAGATTCAGAAGCGGTTCAGATTAGAGGGACTTTACGTCGATTAGAAACCTTTGGAGAAGGTAGGAAGAAACGATTGGTTGGGAGATTTCGGGATGATACAGGAGTAATCGAATTAGTCTGGTTTAAAGGGGCTAATTGGCTCCAAAAATCACTACAAATTGGTAGTGAATATGTTGCCTATGGAAAGATTAATAACTTCAAAGGTAAAATTAGTCTCCCTCATCCTGAGATGGAGCTTATTACCGATGCTGGCATAAAAAAAGCCACTTCTTTTGCACCCGTTTATCCTAGCACCGAAAAATTAAACTTAAAAGGACTAGATGCAAAGGGACGTCGCAAGGTGATGGAAGTTCTTTTTACAAAAATCAAAAAAACAGATATTCCAGAAAATCTTCCCAACTATATAATTGAACGCTTCAATTTTCCTTCTCGGTTTGAAGCTGTTTCTCATATCCATTTTCCTCAAACCGCTAAACAGCTTGAACGGGCGCAAAAGCGCTTGAAATTTGAAGAATTATTCTTTCTCCAACTTCGATTACTACAAATTAGAGGGCATAGAAAAGCCACCGTAAAAGGCATTCCATTTCCTGCTATTGGAAAAAAATTTCTAACTTTTTTCCACGAAAAACTGCCTTTTGAACTAACGGGTGCCCAAAAGCGAGTAATAAAAGAAATTCGACATGATATGGGGGCTGGAGGACAACTCAACCGTTTGTTGCAAGGGGATGTAGGTAGTGGAAAAACGATTGTTGGTTTGATGTGCATGCTAATTGCTATAGACAATGGTTACCAAGCTTGTTTAATGGCTCCCACTGAAATCTTAGCCCAACAACATTATGCTGGGATTAGTGAATATGTAGAAGGATTAGGGGTTGAAGTGGGTTTCCTTTCTGGTAGTGTAAAAGGTAAAAAACGAGCAGCATTATTAGAGCGACTTAGCAAAGGAGAAATTGACATCTTAATCGGGACGCATGCCCTGATTGAAGATTGGGTAGTATTTCCAAAACTTGGATTAGCCATTACCGATGAACAACATCGATTTGGGGTAAAACATCGAGCCAAATTATGGCAAAAAAGTAAGCCTAGTCCTCCTCATATTTTAGTGATGACTGCGACACCGATTCCTAGGACTTTAGCAATGACTTTATATGGTGACTTGGAAGTTTCTGTGATTGATGAACTACCTCCAGGCCGAAAGGAAATTAAAACCATTCATAGAAATGAAGGACATCGTTTGCGTATCATCGGTTTTATGAAAGAAGAAATTGCTAAAGGTCGGCAAGTTTATATTGTGTTTCCATTGATTCAAGAGTCTGAAAAACTGGATTTACAGAATTTAGAAACAGGTTATGAACTATTATTGAGGGATTTTCCAATGCCTGATTACCAAATCAGTGTTGTTCATGGAAAAATGAAGCCAAAGGACAAAGATTTTGAAATGCAACGCTTTATTGATGGCGAAACTCAAATAATGGTAGCAACGACGGTCATTGAAGTTGGCGTAAATGTTCCAAATGCTTCCGTCATGATTATTGAAAATACCGAACGATTCGGCTTGTCTCAATTGCACCAACTAAGAGGTAGGGTAGGGCGAGGGGCGGAACAGTCCTTTTGTATTTTAATGACGGGTTATAAATTAAGTGCAGAGGCTCGTTCTAGAATTCAAACCATGACTGGCACGAATGATGGCTTCAAAATTGCTGAAGCAGATTTGCAATTAAGAGGCGCTGGAAATATGGAAGGCACTCAACAAAGTGGAGTGATTAATTTTAAATTGGCTGACTTGTCAAAAGACCAACGCATTCTACAAATTGCTAGAGAAGTAGCCGCTAGAATTTTGGACCAAGACCCAAAATTAGAAAAGGAAATTAATTACCGATTGAATCGGTATATGAAAACGCATGGTAAAAAGTATAAGGCTTGGAGTCGCATAAGTTGACAGGATGACAGCCTGTAAACAAAGGGAGCCAAGGCGTCTGCCTCAGCTCCAATTTATCTCATTCAATTTGTAAATACGTGGATAAAATTCTTAAAGAAATTATCCTTTTAAAGGTTGAAACATTTTTACTTGTTTAGCCAAGAGTATGGTTGTCTAACATACTCGAAAAGTTTCTTTAACAGTCAGTGATATACCCGATAATAATCGAGATTTTATGGTCTTAATAGGTCTTTAGTGTTTCATTAAATATCCAGAGTAATAGTTGCCTTTTCCATCGGAGAATACGTAATAATATAGATTTTCATTTACTAGATGTTCTGATGAATCTACATCACCACTCCAATCATTTTGATAGCCTTCTACTTCGTAGATTTCCCTTCCTTCATTATCAAAAATATGTAGTGCATTTTCTGGATAATTTTCTATGCCTAGAATCTTGAAATTTTCTAGTTTTTTGTCCGTGTCACCCTGTGCAATACCGTTAAATATAGTTAAAGACTCACACAATATTTCAATGGAAACAGTCACTTTTGTAGATGTGCCGTTTGCTGTTATCAAGTAGGCAAATTCGTCGTCTTCTTCGCACAAATCTGGAGAGGGTGTATACCCAAAGGACTGGTCCTCATTAAGTATTACCTCTCCAAATTTTGGCGTTTCAATTACTCTAATTTGCACGGGATCTTTGATATCAGCTTGCTCAAGATAGTCAAAGATAACTGTGTTGTTTTTGACCACAATTATGTGGTCGCTTGTCTCAATAGAATATAGTCTATTCGGGTTTTGGTTTTGGTTAAAGATTGGAATAATACTATTCCAAAAAAATAGACCTATTATGCCTAATATTTGTATGTTACTGAATAGATTTTTATTTAGTTTGGCCATTAAGATTCCCTTCTGCATAATACTACTTGATTAGCAAATTTTTTGATATAAAATATTGATTATCAGAGAGGAGTAGTGATAATTCTTAGCATGAATTACCATGCTGAAAAGCTAGTTTGTAGAGGGATGTGTTTAATAAGAGGGGGCCTAAAATGATTGAAGATAAGTGTGGGGAAAACTTAAATTTAAGGGGGAAAGAGGATGGTTGAAATACTAATTGGAGGATTGCATAACTGTTTAAGATATTGTCAAATTCTGTACCAATTTTCATTCTTTTTTTTATTAATTTTAATTTAACCTTTTTAGGGTAGTTTTTTTTTTGTCAATATTAGTGATAGTTTTACCTTTAATATTGGCAGAAATTATCACTTGTTTTTGTCTCCTTTTTAGAGATACTCTTAAGCCTTTACCTAAATTCAATTTTTAAATGATTCCTAGTAAAGATATTTTTGCTCAAATAGAAAGTACGGTAGTCGACAATACTTTTGTTCGATTGACCCTAAGTAAGAATAGAGTAAAAAACAGTACTTTGAAAAAAGTAATTTTTAAACTTGCCATTATAAAAAAAGCCCTTCACTTTTCAACTACTTTTCGTCATAAAACAAAGGACGTTACTAAAAATTTTTCTATTGAAAACGGCTTGAAAGAAATTAGCAGATTGATGCAAGAACAATTTTTTATTTATAACTTATTTACTATTAAAGAAGATGTTAGTGTGGAAGTGTTGAAAGATGGTAAAGAAAAAATTCGCCGTACTAAACCAACCTTTAAAAAACTACCAACTAGAAGCCATGATAAACAGAAAAAACGATTAATTAGTGGTACGAACTATTTAACAGCTTTAGGTGTACTAGATGCAAAAGGAAATATCCTGAAAGATAAAGGAGATAAATATAAGCAAATCAACAAATTTGTTGAAATCATCGATGGTCTAATTAGACAACATTCGGTTTTGCAAAATTCGAAATCGGTCGATGTTGTGGATATGGGAGCAGGGAAGGGCTATTTAACTTTTGCGCTATACGATTACTTAGTGAATACTCAAAAAAAGACAGCAACTATAAAAGGTGTAGAAATAAGGCCGGATTTAATTAAAAAGTGTAATGACATTGCAAAGGAGGTAGGATTTATGCAACTTACTTTTGAAGAAGGCTTTATTAGCGATTTTGATTTAGCTAAAACGGATGTCTTGATTGCCTTACACGCTTGTGATACCGCTACGGATGATGCTATATTTAAAGGAATTCAGGCTGGCGCCGAATTAATTATTTGTGCCCCTTGTTGTCATAAGCAAATCAGAAAACAGATTACGACTAGTAACAATTTACAACCGATTTTAGATTATGGCATCCTTAAAGAACGACAAGCAGAAATGATTACGGATACGATTCGAGCATTGTTGTTAGAGTCGGCTGGTTATAAAACTAAAGTTTTTGAATTTATTTCAACGGAGCATACGGGGAAAAATGTTATGATTGTTGGACAAAAATATAATCGAACAGTTGACCCTGCCATCTATTTACAAAAGATAGCAACTCTTAAAAACGAATTTGGAATCGCTTATCATTATTTAGAAAAACGTTTTGCAGAATTGGAAATGTGACAGGGCAAAATTGTTGCAAGTTAGTCTGAATTCGATTTTTCTGAATAGCTTATCTTCCAATATGTCGGCTATTGTCATTTCCTTTTTAAAGAACTAATTATCAATATTTTATTCGTATTTAATCATTTGACAAAGCTAGTAAATACAAGGTTTTTATTTAGTAATTTATTTTTATATGCTAAATTTCTCACACAATACTTTCAACTTATATCAGATTTACTTAGCTTTGTCTCAGTAAATTGCTTTCATCCAAATAAATACTTTAAAAAGCAATTCCTGTCCTATTACTATCCATGAACTCTAAGGGGATTCATAAGTCCTATTTTCAAATGCTTAAAATAATTTTAAGTTTTGCTGAAAATGTACTTTAATCCTGACAGAGAAAGTTCGTGGGATTCTTTTTGAAATAATTTCTCAAATCTTCATTCAAATATTTATTCGCTCAGCTCAAATAGGATTGATTTCCTATCTAATGAGGTGAACTATTTGTTTGTGTAATTATGCTTTAAATATTGGTATTTTTGCCTTATTCATTTTTATGAGTATTTAAAACTACCCCTTATTTTGTAGCATACTTGAGATTGTTAATTTCTCCTTCCCCTTCTCTTTTCTGACTTTGAACGTTCACTCTATTTAGTCCATACTCCAACCAGACCGTATTAAGTATAAACAATTTAGCCTGTGCTGAGTTTTGCGTCATTGATATATGTTAACAAATTACTAAAGTATCAATGGAAGCTGAACTTCTAGCTTAAAACTAGTGACTTATCTCCTTTTTTTAAGACTAAATGTAAGTACCCCTATTTTTTAATCTTATATCATTTAATTATTTTCTTTCATTTATAAAATGTTGAATTCTAAATAATTGAAATGAAGATTAAAAAGTATGACGTCCTATCTTAATACACTTTTGGACTAAACAGAAAATCGAACACGAACACTCTTTAAGTGACACAAACATTATCTAAACCAATCATTTCGACCATGAAGAATTGTTTACAAACGTTCACTAAATGGATTTTTTGTCTACTGGCTTTTGTCGCCACGAATAACCTAACTGCTCAAAACGTGGCAGCTGGGTTTTGTGACTATGCCATAGATGCTTCCTGTGGCGTTGCCATTACCAACCAAACAACCGTTGGTGGGGCTAACGCTATTTGGGATTACCCACAATGTAATTCCTATACTTTCTCTGCACCAGAGAAGGTTTACAAATTTACTACAACTTCTACTGGAACAATCCAGATAGATTTATCTATCTACACTGCTAAATTGGATTTAGACATCCATTTGTTGGCAGATAATTGTAGTACACCAACCTGTTTAGCCCAAAGTATTTCAAGTAATGCAAACGGGCAAACGGAGCAAATTATTTATGATGATGCTCCTGCTGGTACCTATTACTTAATTGTTGATGGGGAAAAAGATGCGGGTGCATTTGACCTATTAATTTCTTGTAACACGATTCCTGGGTGTAATTTAGATTATACTGCTACTCCAAAACATCTTAGCTGTGGTAATTCCACTGGCTCAATTGATTTGGATATAATTATGGGGAAAGCTCCCTTTAAAATAGAGTGGGATAATGCGGATAATACTGTTTGGAACAGTTATATAACTTCTTCAAAAGATTATACTATTAGCAACTTACCTGCTGGTTCTTATATAGTGAAAGTTACTGACGCAATGGGTTGTGTCCTGATGAGAAATGATATTGTTTTAACCAATAATAGTGCAGCACTAGACGCTACATTTTCTTCTACTCCTGCTCCATGTGGTAGCAATTTTGGATGGATTAATATTGACGTAGACAACTCTAGTCCTAATTATTGGGTAACAGTGACGGGACCTCGTACTGGGACTGTTAATGCGACTAGTAATACTATTGTAGTTAAAGATATGCCACCTGGTAACTATGAAGTAACCATTGAAAAAGGTGGATGTACAAAGCAAGGTTGGGTAACCGTTGGAAAGACGGACAATTTAGATTTTGAGGCAGAAGTGACTAATGCTTCTTGTGGTGGAACTGGTTCTTTTTGGATGACCGTAGAAGGAGGTGAACCAACCTATACTATTGAATGGTGGCACGAAGATGGGACTTCTGATTGGGTACAATCTGCTTCTAATAGCTTCTCTTTAGACAATTTGAAACCTGGGGAATACACAATTAAAGTAACTGGACGAAATGGCTGCTCTGAAACTAAAAAAGTTGTTATGGGTGGCGAAAGCCTAGAATATGCTCTAGAAGCTAATGCTGCTAGTTGTGGAGGAGAAGGCTCTATTTGGGTGACCATAGCCAATGGCGCACCAGGTTATGTAGTTGAATGGACTGGTCCAGTTGATGGATGGAAAAATACAGATGACAAAAGTTTTGCTATAGATAACTTACCTGCTGGGCAATACGAAATTAGTATTGTCGACGCTAATGGCTGTGAAAAAGAAGATTGGATTACAATTGGCAGTAGTGGAGGTGTGCTAGATTTTGCCTTAGAAGCTAATAGTGCAACCTGTAATGATAAAGGTGCAATTTGGGTAACCTTAGCAAATGGTACGCCTACTTATACCGTAGAATGGTGGGGGCCTGGTGTCGCTAAATGGGCAACAACTGAACTAAGTAGTTTCCAATTAAAAGACTTAGGTGCAGGTGATTATACCGTTAAGATTACAGACGTAAATGGTTGCACCAAAACGAATACTGTTACAATCAATGATACTGGAAATGGACTTGATTTTGACCTTGAAACCTTAGGCGTTTCTTGCGGAGCAAAAGGGTCTATTTGGATAGACGTAAATAATGGAACAGGCGATTTTTCTGTAGATATTACTGGACCTAATACTAATAAATGGTTTAATTTAACTAGTACAAAAGCACAGGTTACAGATTTAGGGCCAGGAACTTATACTGTTCAAATTACAGATAAAAATGGTTGTACAGGTTCTGAATCTATAGTTATCCAAGACCTAGGTGGTTCTTTGGAGGTTGACTTAGAAGCTACCGCAGCTAGTTGTGGTGCTACGGGTTCAATGTGGGTAACTGTAAAAAATGGTTCTCCTAAATATACTGTTGAATTATGGGGACCTGATAATGCTACTTTTTGGGCTCAAACCAATAGCTCTAGTTTCAAGCTTTCCGAATTACATGCTGGTGATTACACCTTAAAAATTACGGATATAAATGGCTGTTCTGTTACTAAAACTAAAACAGTAGGAGGCAGTAATTCTAATTTAGGTTTAACATTAGAAGTAAATAACGCAAGTTGTCAAGACAATGGTCGAATTTGGGTTACCATTAATGGGGGAACAGCTGATTATTATCTTAGATGGGCGGGTCCGATTATTAGTGATGTTTACTTAAGTTCTAATGGCTACCAGATAAACAATTTGAAAGCAGGAACTTATAAGATTTATGTAGAGGACAAAAATGGGTGTACTTATGAGGAAACAGTTTCTGTTTATGGCTCTGGTAATAATTTAGAATTATCTCTAGAATCTAATAATGCGACTTGTAGCCAAGGTGGCTATTTATGGGCAGATGTTAAAAATGGAGAAGGCCCCTACCAAGTTTCTTGGACTGGAGCTACTAATGGTTCTATGACTGTTAATAATGCTGGCTTCCAAGTTTCAGATTTATCGGCAGGTAACTACACAGTTTCTGTTGTTGATAAAAATGGATGTGGTGTTAGCCAAGTAACTACTGTTTATAGTGCGTCAAGTGATGTTGATTTTAACTTAGAGGCGAACAATGGTAGTTGTGGTCAGAATGGATACGTTTGGGTTACAATTGGAAGTGGTGATGGACCTTTTCATATTTCATGGGCTGGACCCGTCGCAGGTGATGCGGCATCTAGCAGTGCAGGTTATCAAATTAACGATTTACCAGGAGGAACTTACTGGGTAACGGTTAAAGATAAAAATGGCTGCCAATCAGTTGAAGAAATAACTGTAGTTGGAACGTCTCCATTCTCTCTTGCCACTCAAATTACGAATGCAACTTGTGGTGTAGGTGGAGAAATCTGGATTGATTTAAATGGAGGTAATGCTCCTTACGATATTAAATTAGCAGGTCCAATGCTTGGACAAACTTCAACAAGTGATATTAAATATCATTTTCCGAATGTTCCAGCAGGAAATTATACTTTGACCGTTACAGACTACAGTGGATGTGTGGTTACGAAGCAAATTATAATTACAGGTACAGGAAATGCTATTACTGCTGAAATAGAGACAAATAATGTGCTTTGTAGTCAAAAAGGTTCTGCTTGGTTGACCATGGGAGGTGGTTCTGCTCCGTACACAGTTAGTTGGACAGGCCCTGTATCTAGTTCTGGAGTAACCAATACTTCTGGTTTCCAAATGACGAATTTACCAGCTGGTGCTTATAATGTAGTTATTACAGATAAGCATGGTTGTTATGTAAATAAATCCATTACTATCAATAACACTGGCAACAGTCTCAATTTGTCCCTAGAAGCTAATAGTGCTTCTTGTGGACAAAAGGGGGCTATTTGGGTGACTGGTAGTGGAGGAACTGCTCCTTACACAATATCGTGGACAGGACCTTCTAATGGTTCTGTTGATACGAATAATTCTGGTTATCAAATAACGAATTTAAATAGTGGAACATATACCGTTACTATTACTGATAAGAATGGCTGTTCTACAGCCCAATCTGTTACTGTAGGTAGTACTGTGCAAGATTTCACCATTGCTATTGAAACGAATGATGCAGCTTGTGGGGCTAAAGGATTTGCATGGATTACCATGAATGGTGGTTCTGCTAATTATAATATTTCTTGGACTGGACCTACCTCTGGTTCGGCTACAAGTACTAGCGCAGGATACAGATTGGATAATTTAGTAGCAGGAACTTATACAGTTACTGTAAAAGAATTCAGTGGCTGTCAAGCTAGTCAAGTTATTATTATTAATGACGGAGGAAGTAATATCGGCGTTTCAACTCAAGCAACGGCTGCTGGCTGTAGTAGCAAAGGTTCTATTTACGCTACGATTAGTGGAGGAACAGCAGGCTTTAGTTATAGTTGGACAGGTCCAGTATCTGGTTCTACTTCAACAAGTTCAAGAGGATATACTATTGCTGATTTACCAGCTGGAACATATTCTATAACTGTAAGAGACTCGAAAGGATGTGAGGCAACACAAACTGCTACGGTAACAGATAGTGGCAGTAATATAGGTTTAACAACTCAAGTTACAGCAGGAGGCTGTAGCAGCAAAGGTTCTATTTACGCAACGATTAGCGGAGGAACAGCAGGCTTTAGTTATAGTTGGACAGGTCCAGTATCTGGTTCTACTTCAACAAGCGCAACAGGCTATACTATTGCTGATTTACC
>CALLVC010000115.1 GCA_938010785.1 uncultured Saprospiraceae bacterium | reverse complement strand
CGCCCATATTAGAGGATTCTTCTTGTACCCAAAATGCTTCAGCATTTTTATACTTCTTCTTCATCTTTTCCATTTGTGTTAATGGGAAAGGATATAATTGTTCTAACCGAACGATGGCTACATCATCTCGCTTATCTTCATTTTTCTTCTGTAACAAATCATAGTAGACCTTTCCTGTACAGTATAATACACGCTTCACTTTCTTTGTCTGTGCTGCCGTTGTAACTGCTGGGTCATCCAATAACTCTTGGAAGTTTGTACCTGTTTCTATGTCTTTAGCATCCGACACACAAAGTGGATGTCTCAATAAAGATTTAGGGGACATCACCACTAATGGTTTTCTAAACGGACGCTCTAATTGACGACGGATTAAGTGAAAAAAGTTAGCCGGTGTTGTTACATTAGCAACGGTCATATTAAACTCTGCACAAGCTTGTAAAAACCGTTCTGGTCTTGCACTTGAGTGTTCTGGCCCTTGCCCTTCATATCCATGCGGTAGCAACATCACCAATCCGCTCATTCTACCCCATTTACTTTCTCCCGCAGTAATATATTGGTCCACCATCGTTTGTGCACCATTATAAAAATCACCAAACTGTGCTTCCCAAAGTACTAAAGTATTTGGATTTGCTAAGGAATAGCCATATTCAAATCCTAAAACACCAAATTCAGATAAAAGAGAATTATAAATCATAAAACGACCTTGGTCGTCACTCATTCCTTCTAATCTGTTTAAAGGTTTAAAGGTCTTGCTATCATTAAAATAAGCATGTCGATGAGAGAAGGTACCTCTTCTGACATCTTGCCCACTCATCCTAATATCTTTTCCCTCTAGCAAAATAGAACCATAGGCAATTAATTCTGCCAAAGCCCAATCAATTTGCCCTGCATCAATCAATTTTTTCTTGCCTTTCAATAGTCTATTCACTTTACTTAATGGCGTAAAGTCTTTTGGCAAAGTCATTAAGTGCTTAGTGACCTTATCTACTATTTTTTTATTAATTCCTGTTTTTGGAGAAGTAATAAAATCTTTTGGTTCTTTTGTTTTCTTTAACTGTCGCCACGCCTGCTCTGGCTCTTGGTATGTATAAGGCAAAGGCTCTTCTCTTACTAAATCTAATCTATCTTGCAAATCTGACCAAAATCCTTTTTCCAAAGATTCTGCCATTTTCTTTTCTACTTCACCTTTATCAATCAGCTGCTTTGAATAGATTTCTCTTGGGTTTTGATGCTTATTAATAATGTCATACATCTCTGGTTGTGTAAACTTCGGGTCATCCCCCTCGTTGTGCCCGTGGCGACGGTAACAAACCATATCTATAAAGACATCATTATTGAACTTCTGACGATATTCTAGGGCAAATTCCATTGCAAATAATACCGCCTCTGGGTCATCTCCATTTACATGAAAAACTGGCGCTTGTACCACACTCGCCGCACCAGTACAGTAGGTAGAAGACCGTGCTTCTTCATAATTCGTTGTAAAACCTACTTGATTATTAATCACAAAGTGAATTGTACCTCCTGTATAATACCCTTCTAATTTACTCATCTGCACTGTCTCAAAAACAATTCCTTGTCCTGCTACAGCCGCATCTCCATGAATTAAAATAGGTAAAATTTTATCGTAATCACTCTCGTATAAAACATCTGCTTTTGCTCTAGCAAATCCTTCCACTACCGTATTGACCGATTCTAAGTGAGATGGATTTGGCACTAATTTTAAATGTACCTTTTTACCTGAAATCGTTTCAACGATAGAAGAATAACCTAAGTGGTATTTTACATCTCCATCTCCAAAACTCAAATCAGGAATAGCTGTACCTTCAAATTCATTAAAGATATGTTCGTAGGTTTTGCCCATGATGTTCGCTAAAACATTCAACCGCCCTCTATGCGCCATCCCAATCACAATTTCTTCAACACCTTCTTCGGCAGCTCTACTAATTGCTCCATCTAAAGCTACAATCGCAGATTCTCCTCCTTCTAGAGAAAATCGTTTCTGCCCAACATATTTTGTGTGCAAAAACTTTTCGAACATCACTGCTCCATTCAATTTCTCTAAAATTCGCTTCTTCTTATCTATCCCAATATCATAACTTCTTTCTGGATCATGTCGCTCAATTTTCGCTCTTATCCAACGACGCTTCTCTCTGTCTTGAATATGGTGATATTCAAATCCGATATTGCCACAGTAAATTCTATTCAAGTGGACAAACAATTCTTTGAGTGTTTTACCTTCTTGACCAGCTTCCGCTGCAGCATTAAATACCGTCCCTAAATCCGCTTCAGATAAACCAAAATCTTCAATGGCTAATTGAGGATTTCTATCTTTTCGCTGTCTGATAGGATTCGTCGTAGACAAAAGGTGTCCACGATTTCGATAAGCCTTAATAAGAGATAATACTTGAAATTCCTTTTTGGTAAATCCAGTATTCGTTGCAACGCCATTCGTTGCTACTGATTTTGCTACTCCATTACCATTGCTGCTGGAGCTGCTTCCATCCGCATAGTCAAATCCTTTGAAAAAAGTTCGCCAACCTTCTTCTACGGAATCTGGGTTCTCCTGATACCGCTTATACATATCATCTATAAAAGAAGGATGCGCGTTTGCTATAAATGAATAATCGCTCATTATTTTTTATTTGTATATTTTTTGTATTTGAGTTTGGTCTGCTTTATTATTGGTTGACAAATTTCGGTTAAATAATCTTACTTATCAATATCAGATTAGAGTATGTCTAAAAATCTTATTTGTTTAATTTGAAAAATAGAAAATATTTACTTGTTTTTCGCTAAAATTGTAGTGATTGTATGATTGTGTGATTGAGATTTCACGCCAAAACAATCACGCAATCTTATAATCACACAATCTATTTTTCAACAAATATGGTAAATGATTGATTTTTAGCACCTTGAAACTTTAGGCATGCTCTTTCTTATCTTTATTCTTCGCGTTGGCTAATATTTAAAATAATACACGGTACTAATTAGTTTTTATTTGTTAAATAAACACCAGCCAATATTAGTGCCATTCCTGAAATATGTAGAAACGTAATCGGCTCCCCGTCATACGCTCCTAATAAAATAGCTATTACTGGAATTAAATAACTAACGAGTGAAGCAAATACTGGATTGGTTACTTGTACTAATTTAAAAAATAAAATAGTTGCCATTACTGTACCTGCTAATGCTAATAACGTAGCCGTTCCCAATGAGGTCCAACCATGTTCATGTGTTTGGATAATTGTTAGTACATCCGTCGTCAGTAAATAAAGTAAACATGGAACTCCAACAATAAAAAAAGCAGCTGAACTTATTTTGATAGAACTCATTTCTTGTAAATGAGCTTTTACGGTATTACTACTAATCGCATAACAAATGCAACCAACCAAAATTAAACCTCCATACCAAAGATTTCCTTCTATACCCGCGTTTTGCCCAAAGACAATTAGAGAAACTGCTCCTAACAAGCCCACTAAAATTCCGCTAATCTTTGACCACATTGCACTTGCTCCAAAAAATACAATACCTATTACTAAAGTGAATAAGGGCGCTAGTGAACTTAATACCCCTGCCACAGAACTACTTATTTCTGTTTGGGCTGTAGAAAAGAGAATCGCGGGCAATCCGCTTCCTGTAACCCCAACTATGATTAGGTATTTTAATTTTGACCAATCTATTTTTCGAAAATGCCATAAAAACACAGGAAAGAAAGCAATAGCAGAAATACTTAATCGAAGACAAGCTACTTGAATTGGAGAAAAAGCAACTAAGCTCTTTTTAATCAATATGTACGAACTACCCCATACTAACCCCAATAGTAAAAGTATTGCCCAACTAATTAAAGTGGGTTGCTCGGGATTCGCTACTTGTTGATTTTCCATGCAGGATTAACTATCGTTTTTGTAAAAGGTTTGCAAGATAAGTAAACTCATAGTAGATTTTTTATGACTTATGGTATTGCTAGTTGTTAGGCATGATTTTTTTTAGGATATTTGCACTCAATTTATTATATAATTAATCAGAAGTATTTGTCTTTTTTATACTTCTTTATAAAATTACGACGATGTCAGACCATATCGAAAATGAAGGTAAGAAAGGAAAACTTTTATTATACATTTTCTTAGCCTTCTTATTATTTATCATTACTTGGGTTTCTGTTTATAGAGCTAATTTCCAAATGGAATTTTAAGGTCTATAAGGTGATAAGGTTTATGAGGTTAATAAGGCAGGGCAATCCCCTCCTTATTAACCTCATAAACCTTATTGGCCCTATCAACCTCATTCACCTCACCCTTCCAATACCTCTCTCAGAATTTCATGCGTGTTTAAACCATTGAAATTTTCAACATGAATTCTATAATAATCAATTAGTTTCTGAACTATCTTTTGTCGGTCTATTCTTGCCATTTTCACTGCTTCTTTTTTCATTAACAAGCCTACTTTTTCACTTAAATCTCTACTTAAGGCATATTGATGCAAAGGTTCTTCTTTGACGAACTTGCCATCTCGCATGTTTAACCACGGTGTTTCCAAACTCCACGCACCTCCTGGATAAAAACCTAAATATCGAGTTAAATCTAGCATAAAATATAGATGGTAATTCGGGTTGATTTGCGTTAATTTATCTAATGTAGCAAATCGATTAAATAAAAAATTAAATAAATCTCGATTTCCTTCTTCTTCCTTAATCGTTTTTTGGGCTAATTCTACCATAAATAAACTAATCGTCCCCTTCATTAAATCAAATGGAATGGACTCGTAAATTTGAGCCGCTTTTATTTCTTTAATCCGATTCATCGGTTTATTATCTCTAAAATAAGCAACCATATCTACTAGGGTTCCTGCCTGTAATAATCCCGTCTTTACCTTTGACCGTTTGTTTCTAACTCCACTAATAATATACTTCCGCAACCCCTTTTCTTCCGTGTATATATCCAGAATCAAACTCGTCTCGGAATATTTAAGTGCCTTAAAAATAATGCCTCTAGTTTTAATGAGCATAGATAGATTTAAGTTAAACCAAAAATGTTTTTTAGATTAATCTAAAAACGGTATTTTTACAAAAGAATTATAAATTCTACGTACTTCTAATGCCAATATAATGAATCCTATTTCCAAAGCAGAAGAAAATCATCTAAAAGCTATTTTTAATCTGTGTGAAGAGTTCGGGAAACCAGCTTCAACCAATGCCATTGCAAAAATAATGAAAACTAAAGCAGCTTCCGTGACCGCTATGATAAAAAGGCTCTCGGAGAAAAATCCTGCATTGGTCAATCACCAAAAGCATAAAGGCGCAAGTTTGACAGAACCAGGAAAAAAAATAGCTACTAACCTTATTCGAAAACATCGCCTCTGGGAAACTTTTTTAGTAGAAAAACTCAACTTCTCTTGGGATGAAGTACACGAAATAGCAGAAGAATTAGAACATATCAAAGCAGAAAAACTAATTGATAGGCTAGATGATTTTTTAGGCCGACCCAAATTTGACCCTCACGGTGACCCCATTCCCGATGCCGACGGTAATTTCACCTTTAGAAAACAAATTTTATTAACAGAACTAGCCGAACACAAGACGGCTGTTGTCGTCGGTGTTTTAGATGATTCCCCTTCTTTTTTGCAATATTTAGATAAGCTACATTTAGTGCTTGGTGCAAAAGTAAAAGTGCTAGAAAGAATTGAATATGATGGTTCTAATCGAATTTTATTAAATGATACTCACGAACAGATTTTAACCAATAAGGTTTGTCAGAATTTATATGTCAAAACACTCTAAAACGATGAACTATAAATGATGAACGATGAATTCGTCAAAAACTCAGTATCTCCCAATTTGCCGAATTCATCGTTTATCATTTATAGTTCATCGTTTAATTTGCAAGCATCCAATTAAATCTTTATTTATGAAAAAAATAGGCCTCTTTTTTATCATTAGTTTATTTGCACTTTCCTCATTTGCCCAAGAAAAAAAGACTTTGGTGGCTACTGCTTCTATGATGGCTGATATGGCAAAAAATATCGCTGGCGGCATGGTCAATGTAGAATGTATTGTCCCTATCGGTGGAGACCCTCACTTGCATGAACCAACTCCTAAAGATGCCCAAATGGTCAATAAAGCAGATTTGATTATCATGAATGGGCTCACTTTTGAAGGTTGGTTGACGGAGTTGATTGAAAATTCTGGCACTAAAGCTAAGACCATTAGAGTAACAGAAGGTATTGAACCAATAGCCAGTACAGAATATAAAAATTCTTCAGACCCTCATGCTTGGATGGATGCGCGTTTAGGATTGACCTATATTAAAAATATCAAAGATGCACTTATTATTTTGGACCCTGACAATGCAGATATTTTTGAATTTAATTATGGGATTTATAAAAAACAATTAGAAGATTTAGACCAGTACATTAAAACAGAAATTCAAAAAATTCCTGCTGAGAAACGTGTTTTAATCACTTCTCATGATGCTTTTCAATATTATGGTCGTGCTTATGGAATTCGATTAGAAGCCATCTTAGGTACTTCTACAGATGCTGAGGTTCAAACTTCTGATATTGTTCGATTGAATAAGGTCATCAAGGAAAGTAAAGTTCCTGCTCTTTTTGTAGAAAGTACGGTCAACCCTAAGCTATTAAAGCAACTGGCCACCGATAATGATATTCAAATTGGCGGTCAACTCTATGCAGATTCTATTGGTGATGAAGAGAGTCCTGCGCCAACTTATTTAGACATGCTAAAGCATAATACGGATACTATTGTAGCGGCTTTGACCAGAGAAAGTAATACTGATAAAGAAAATACACCTGCTGATGAAGAGGGCAGTAATTGGTGGTTATATGGAATTATTGGTGGCCTGTTGATTGGTGGGTTTGTACTGATGTTGAGGATGCAGAGTTAATTGTCTCTTCTAAGTTTTCTAGTAAGTTATCAATGCTGGTCACCAGACTAGAAATTGCTATCTGGTTGTCCTGACGACCATGGATTGAGAACTTACGTTCTCCAAATGAAAAAAGGTGATACTCAATGAGTATCACCTTTTTTATTTATTTCGTGAGATTGATTTAATTCCTTTTGTATGCTAAGCTAGCATTTATAATTCCTTTCGTAATCTAGCAACAGGGACATTTAATTGCTCTCTGTATTTTGCTACGGTTCTTCTAGCAATATTATACCCTTTCTCTCTAAGCATATTTTTCAATTTCTCATCAGAAAGTGGCTTCCGTTTATTTTCCGCACTGATAATATCAGTTAAAATTTTCTTTACTTCCAAAGTAGATACTTCTTCTCCATTTTTAGTCATTAATGACTCTGAAAAGAAATCTTTTAGCCGCTTAGTACCAAACTCGGTTTGTACAAACTTACTATTGGCAACTCTTGAAACGGTAGAAATATCTAAACCTGTAATTTCTGCAATATCTTTCAAAATCATCGGACGCAAGGTCTTCTGATCTCCTGATAAAAAGAAATCATATTGATATTGTAATATCGCATACATCGTACGATACATCGTTTGCTGTCGCTGACGAATCGCATCAATAAACCATTTGGCAGAATCAATTTTCTGCTTAATGAACATTACTGCTTCTTTTTCTTGACGATTGGCTCTTTTCCCTTTTTGATTAACCTTGTAAGACTTTAGCATGTCCTTATATTGGTCATTGATTCTCAAATCAGGTGCATTTCTAGAATTAAGCGTTAAATCTAATTCCCCATCTCGATTGACAATGATGAAATCAGGAACAATGTAATGCTGATTTTTTCTATTGCCTCCACCATCATGACCACTCGCTGGTTTTGGGTTCAACTTTAATATCTCATCAATAGCATTTTTTAAATCCTCATCGTTGACACTTAATTGTCGCTTTAATTTGATATAGTGCTTCTTGGAAAACTGGTCAAAATAAGAAGTAATAATTTTTAAACCATTGGAAATGGCTTTCTTCTCCGCAACTTCCATATGTTCTTTCTCCAACTTACTTTCAAGCTGAATTTTTAGGCACTCTCGCAAATCTCTAGCACCTGTGCCAGCAGGGTCAAACTTTTGGATTTTGCCTAATAAGTAATTTATCTCTTCTTCCGTTGTCGTAACATTTTGCGAAAACATTAAATCATCAATGATTGCAATCGGTTCTCTTCGCAAATATCCATCATCATCGATGCTTCCTATGATTTGCTCCGAAATTTTGTATTCGCGCTCATCCTTCAGTTCCAACAAACCCAATTGCATCTCCAAGTATTCGTGAAAGGAACTTTCTACTGCAATCGGAATTGATTTATCTTCTTCTTCTAGGTTGTAATTATCACTTCTAAGCTTATAGGATGACGGGTCATCTTCTATGTACTCAGTTAGATAATCATCTAACTCAAATTCATCATCTCTAGTAATTTCTGGTTCTGGTTCAGCATCGGCATCCTTTGCGTCTGTGCTGCCATAATTGTCCTCTACCTGCTCTGCTACATCAATAACTTCTTCTTGGTCTTCTGATTCCTCCAATGCTGGATTTGCTTCCAGTTCTTCTTTGATTCTTTGGTCTAAAGTAGCTGTTGGAATCTGCAACAATTTCATTAACTGAATCTGCTGCGGCGATAACTTTTGAAGTAATTTATGACTAAGACTTTGTTTTAATAACGGATTTGCCATGTTTGTTGCGATATCTTTAGATTTGTGCCGTTTATCTTTATCTCAAAAGGGGGAAAATAGAATTCTTAACTAGATAACATTTGCAGAGGTAAGTGATTTTTTGTGGAAAGATTCTCCAATTAACTTTTCTTCAATCACTTTAATTTCTTGCAATATAAGTGTTTTTACACCAGAATATCCAGCTTGGAGCGACTTTTTTTATCAAAAACCTTGCCAAAAATCTATAAAACGTTCTTAATCAAGCTTTTGTTCTAAAAAATATTTTTTACCTGCTTATTTTTAATGTCATCATACTTTTAAAATTAGTTGCCATCTTCTTACGGAGCTAATCTATTAGTGTTTTATAAATATTTAAATAACTAAAAATAATTATGATAGAAAGGTCTAAAAAAAATTAATTGCAGCTAACACTAATATGGACAAATTTTAGCTTGCTTCTTGCCTTGTCACGAATTTTATTTTATTTAAAAATAAAACACATGAAAATCGTATTGCTAAATTATTGAATGAGAAAAAGATGTAAATTATAAAAAGGGAAGTGAGTACAACTTTAGATATAAGACAAATTAGCCATTAAGACATCATTCTTGATAAAGTGTCGTAGCGATAATTAAAACCCGCCAAAAGCGTCTACATTATTTTTACTATAAGGAATCTTTAAAGCATCAAGTGGTGCATTCTTCACCTTAATCGTGAAAAAGTAGGTCCCTCTTTGAGGTTGCCAGGAAAAGAAGGCTTCCCAACAATGAAGATTTCTAGTAATTCGAATATCTGGGTAGGTTAAACTTTTTCTTTTGAAATCATAGCCGATATTACCCACACCAATCCCCCAATTCTCCGTTAATTGGATTTGACGAACGGTCATATTGATAGAATGTGTTTGTATGCCCCATTGGGTTTCTTGATTGCTGTCCTTTATTGCATTAAAAACTAAGGAATGACTGACATTAAATCCTTCCAAGAATTTCAAGAATCCGTCTTCTGGTTCTGGTTGGCTGTTTTGACTTTGAGGACCTCCTCTTCGGCTGCCACCTTCTGAGGAAGAACGAGAAGCCGTAGAACGGCTAGCAACACTATTCGGCTTATCCTTTTTAAATAACTTTTTAAGCGCACTTACGGAAATCCTGGTATTCAACCTGAAGTCTGACCTTAGAAATCGTAAAGGTTTTTTCCACCCTGTACTTTTCAAATAAGATGTTTCAATTCTAACATTATTAGCATTAACTGCATAAGGGTCCCATCTAGCATTAATATTCAACGTCGTCATCCCTTCGAAAAGCCGAGTTGTTCCTCCTACGGTAATTGCACTAGCTTTAAATGTTTCTGCCGCAAAATTATAATTTCCACTCACTCGAATATTATCAAAAATCTTTAACTTTTTATCAATTGAATCTTTCCTAGAAAAGTATTTTGCTTCGAAAATATTATTTAAAGAATAATTTAATATTTTTTGTTCCTGACCTGTTCTAGGACTTCCATATATCCCTCCTTGGAAAATATTATACGTCTCAAGACTTAAGGTATCTGCACCTGTATTGACCCCATACCTGTCTAATCCATTTCTAAAAAAGTTATTCCTGTTTTCATAATCATTCACTGAAGCAGGAATATAAGTAAAACCTATACTTGGCTTTACGGTATGCCGAATTCCTTTCAAGCGACCTTTTTTAAACTGCATGGTACCATACAAAATAGTATTGAAAGAAACTCCCGTGCTTAATTCCCTAAATGGTTCAACCCCAAAAACGGTAGAATCTATGATTTCTCCAAAACTAAGCGTATCAATCGTATTTTCTATGGAATCGAATTCTGTTTCTATTTGTTCTTGAAAGGTTCTATTTAGTGTTTTAAAATTCCAGGTCTCCTTTAAACTTGCGTTTGGAGATACATTGATATACTTTAGTAAATTAAAGTTGAGATTGGTACTGACATCATGTTTAAAACCAAATCGTGCATCATCAATTGTCTGTTGACTAAAAAGTGTCGTATCTGTTGCCGTAAATGTATTCTTTGCTTCTGCATTATATCGAAAAGCTAACTTTTCATACCATTTTTCTTTGCTTCCACTACTGCCTCCTTTTTTCCTAAAAGGGTAAACCTCTTTCATTTGAAAATTAAGCGTTGGAAAATTGACTTCGACTTTATTTGTTCTAGTATTCTGAGAATGCCGCATACTAGCAGAGAATCGAAATGGCTTGTCAGGAAAAGTTTGGGTATAAGAAACATTGGAACTTAATGAGTTTTGTAATTGACTTCTCGCATCATTATTATTCACTTGCTGAAATCCATTTCCTTGGATATTTACACTACCTGTTAAACGACGAGTTGGATGTGCTTTAGCATCTTGGTTATGATTCCACCGAATAGCATAGGTATTTGTTCTTCCATCATTGTCTATCGTTCTTCTACTCGCATAGGAGAGCGCTAATGTCCCATTATACTTATACCGCTTTCGATATCTTGAATCTGCATTAAGCCCCCAAGTGCCATGCCAGTATATTTGCCCTGTGAGGCTCAAATCAACGTAATCATTAATCGGAAAGTACCAACCGACTCTATCCAATCCATACCCTAACTCGGGCGAATACTCATATTCTTGCGGAAATATTAAACCTGTACTTTGAATTTGTTTTAGTGGAAATACTGCAAATGGTAAAACTACAGGAATAGGAATCCCTCCTATTTCTAGGTTAGATGGTCCGGCGACTACTACTTTGTCTGCAATTACTTTTTGTTTGGAACTTCGAACACCATAATGTGGATGAGGCAAATCACAGGTGGAAAAAATCGCTTTTCTATTATATAAAATATTTTCTGTAAAAGAAGTATCTCTTTTCGTTACATCTCTAGATACAATCTTTGTTCTAGTTCCTGTTAGAAATAAATTACTCTGAGTGGTCGTCACCCCAAAAACTAAGCCTTTTTGAGATTTAAAATTATACCTCATTTTATTGGCCTCAAAATTTTGAGAACCATCCGTAAAAACTGGCTTGCCTGCTACTTGTCCTACGCTATCAAAATGAGTTTGTGCCACTGCAATATTACTATCCAAGTCCACCACAATGTAGCCTGCTTTTAGCTCCATCCCTTGATATTTCACAAAAGCATCTCCATAGAGGTGCATTTTGTTTTCTGAATTATTAAATATCATGGTGTCTTTTGCGCCAATTTCTACTTTAGCATCTAAGCCATTTTCTGAAATTTTCACCTCTGAATCCGTTTTTGACAAATCAGATGTTGCCGTAGGAATGGTGTCTTTTTGAGGAACTAAAACACTTTTTTTAGGTATAGGTTTAGCGTTTAGAAAAGTATCTACTTGTCCATATATTGTTTGAAAACAAACAAAACTGAAAAAAAATAAACAAACAAGCGTTTCCTTCAAACGAATAAATGATTATCTTGTGTTAAAATTTTAAATTTGTTATTACTGCAAATTATTAGCACCTTATAAAAAGACCAAATTATCATATAGGAATAACCTATTATTAACGTCCTTTTTACTTTCATTTGCTAATAGAAACATCTAATCTTAGACAACTTGATGTTTCCCCCATAAAAAACAAACCTTTTTGACTACTTGTGCAATATTATAATGCTATGATGAGAGCTATATACACTTACTTACTGCTGACGACCATCTTTTTTTCTTTCTATTCTTTCTCCCCATCGAATATTAGCGCTCCTTTTTTATCCGATACGACTATTCCTGTAAAAGAAGGCAAAGATAATGAAATACCCCATAATGGTTACCAAATCAAAACCATTGTCTTGGATGCTGGACACGGAGGTAAAGATTCAGGTTGTAGTGGTAGTCATTCTAAAGAAAAGCACATTGCATTGAATGTTGTTCTTAAATTAGGAAAAGCCATTGAACAACAGTTTCCTTATATCAATGTCATCTATACCCGTAAAACGGACGTTTTTATTCCACTTTATCAACGAGCTGCTATCGCCAATAAAAATGAAGCAGATTTATTTATTTCCATTCATTGTAATGCCTTAAGTCGTAAAGCTCATTTAGTACACGGCTCTGAAACCTACGTTATGGGTTTGCATACTGCAGAACACAACTTAGATGTAGCCCGTCGAGAAAATGAAGCTATTTTATTAGAAGACGATTATCAAAAAAACTATCAAGGATTTGACCCTAATTCTGATGAAGGACATATTTTCTTGACGATGTTTCAAAATGCTTTTTTGGATAAAAGCATTCAATTTGCTGAAAAAGTTGAAGCAAAAATAAAAGTAAAAGCGCAACGTAAAAGTAGAGGTGTCAAACAGGCTGGTTTTGTTGTTCTAAAAGAAACGACTATGCCTAGTGTTTTAATTGAAACAGGATATTTAACCAATCAGCATGAAGAAGCTTTTTTAGTCACCAATAGTGGACAAAATAAAATGGCCAATGCTATTTTTGAAGCTTTTTTAGAATATAAATCGGAAGTAGAAGAACACGCTGAAGCTGCTGCTCTTGCCTCAACTCCACCAACTAAGCCGATATCTAGTGCGCCATCTACTAATTTCGTATCAACACCTGTTTCTAGGCCAACAACTAAGGTTACACACAAGATGAGTGCACCAACTGCAAAAGCGATTTCTACTAGCTTAGTCGTGAAAAAAGAACCAACGGATACGAAAAATAAAATCATTCCGCCGACTATTCATAGGCCCGTTCCAGCAACTAAACCTACTGCAACTAAATCGGAAATCATCTTTAAAATTCAACTAGCTGCGTCTCCATCAGAAATAGAAACCTCTAATCAGAAATGGAGCAAAATACCGTTTGTAGAAGTCCGTAAAGAAAAGAATTTATATAAATATTTGACCGGACGTCACGCCAATTATGAAGTCGCTGTAAAGGATAGAAACACCGTTCTAAAAAAAGGTTTTAATGGTGCTTTTATTGTCGCTTACAAAGATGGCAAACGCGTATCGCTGGAAACAGCTAAAGCAGAAATTGCAAGACCATAAAAACTTTATACCCAGCATAAACTAAAAGAGCCACTATCCTATCGTGATAGCGGCTCTTTTAGTTTAATCCAGAGACTTACTACATTTTATAAGTCTTCTGCTTTTTCTTTTTCTTCTTGTTCTTCTTTTTCCCATCATTAGGCGATACTTCCTTTTCTCCTTCCTTTTGCTCTTGATTATCTTCTGGCATTGGTAGCGCAAAAAATTCTCCCTTCATAAAAGGCTCCATCATTTTTTCCATTTCAGCAAAATCTATTTTACTCATATTTTCCTCCATCATCTTTGCCATACCCTCTATATCTAATTGACTCATTTGTCTTTCCATCATTTTCATCATAGCATTAATGTCAAGGTCATTCGGCATAACGAAGTTCTCCGCATTAAAGCCCTCTGGAAACTTAAAATTTTTCAAAATTGCCGTATCTATTGGAAAATCTTCGAAATTGAAGTTTTTCAATTGTTCTTGCAACTCTTTAGTCATTTTTTCCATTCCCTCTTGCATCTCTTTTGAATCTATTTGTGCAAAAGAAACTGTTTGAAAGAATAGTCCGATAAATAGTATTGTTAAAATTCTCATTTTTTTAAATTTAGATTATTTGATTTAATCGTTAGTTATCAGTACTATTAGGACACAAATTTAAAGCAAAAGAGTGTTAAGAAATATATAAAAAATAACTTATTATCCTTTTCGATTCCCTTTTCTGCTTCCTTTAGGTTAAAGGTCTTTCTCATAAAATGCTTAATTAAGGTGTTCCTAACAAATTTTGCCGTATCGAACGGCAAAATTTGTAAAAAGGGTTAAAGGGTGAGCTAAAAATGAATTTTCTTTGAAAATTCATTTTTAGCTCACCCTTTAAATCCCCTTTTTTGATTGATTGGGACTCAATGTCCCAATCAATCAATATTTACTTGGATGTTCCATTTTTATAAAAACCACTTCTTTAGCTTAAAAGTTTTAATTATTCATTTATTTCGGTACGGTAAAGCCCTTCTGCGCTGCGCTCTCTGCCCCAAGCCACATACCATGATTTTAATAATATTCGATGTTGATGGAACGCTCGTTTTTTCCGAAAAATTAGACAGCAAATGTTTTGCTGCGACTTATCAAGAAGTCTATGGCTTACCCTTCCCCACGATAGATTGGCGAAAATTTCCCCACGTGTCTGACACCACCATTTTTAAAACCGTCATTCAAGAACATTTTAGTCGAGAAGCCTCTGAAGAAGAGGAAGAAAGCTTTCGCCAAAAATTTGTAGCGAATATTATTCAAAATAGAAAAAAAACACCCGCTGAATTTAAAGCAGTCCCTTTTGCCAAACAGACGATTGAGCGATTATTAGAAGATGAACGTTTTATTGTAGGCATAGCTACTGGTGGTTGGAAAGCACCCGCTATCGTCAAGCTCAATTTTGTTAATATTCCTGTTGAGAAATTAATCGTTACAGGTGCTGACGGAAAGGTTTCTAGAGACGACATTACCAATGAAACAATTACTAAAGCTCGAAAAAAACATGATAATATCGAACGGATTGTCTATGTCGGTGATGCTATTTGGGATGTGTCTACGACCAAAAATATGGGTTTACCCTTAATTGGTATCCGAAGAAAAGGGGATGTGGAATTTTTATCGGATTTAGGCGTAGGCTTGGTTTTGAAAGATTACGAAGATTATGATGCTTTTTTGGAAGGTGTTTTTAATGTCAGCGTCCCGAAATAATAGATACAAATTTAATCATACACCATCTGCAAACTGCCTACTGCTGATTGCCTACTGACTATCTGGTTTCAAATCCAAACGTAAACGCAACTCATGCACCATCGGGTTTTTTTCCCGCATCATTTCGTATTTTTCTTTAGCAGAAAAAACTTTTTTAGGTTTGATTAACTGGCTCGCTTTAGAAGTATCAATCGTAATTTCCATTGCTAAATTAGCAATTGGAATTCTTTTGCGTATAAAAGGAATTAAGTTTTTTTCTTGCTGAATCATTCCTTTCGCCATTTGAGAACCGACTTCCACTTCTATCGTTACTTCGTCTTTTACTTTCACAGATGCTTTGGTAAACGCCGCTTTTACCGATGGCGAATCAATTTGTTCAACGTAGGCCGTCCAAGTATTCGTCAGTAATGCTTCATCCAATTTTATATCACTTGCTTCCATTTCCTCTTCGTCTTCATCATCGTCTATCATACTCAAAGAAGGCATGTCATATTTGGTTGACTTTCGATTCGTTCCGACATTTTGGCTAATAGGTGCTGTAGTCGGTTCTGGTTCGCTGACAATACTAGGTTCAATTGTTTCTGGCGCACTGGCATTTATCTCCTCGTTAGCGTTAGGAGTAATCACTTGAGATTCTTCTATTGGCGTATTTTTTACTGCTTTGATGGGAGCTACTTCGGTCGGAGTCGCTGCAATAGGTTGTACTGGAATAGGTGCTGTTTTGGGAGTAGCTACAACGTTAGACTCAAGTGTTTTTTTTTCAGTGGTAGTTACAGGGGCAGGATTTTTAGACAACTCAATTGCTCGACCGATATAAGTCATTTTAATGACAGCCATCTCCACGTGTAAACGCTTATGGCGAGCCATTTTATAATTAATATCGCAATCAGCAGCAATATTCAAAGCCGTTAAAATAAAACTATTTGGTGCTAAATTAGCTTGTTCTTGATATCGCTTTCTCAAAGAATCACTTGTCTCTAATAAACCTAAGGTCTTGGCATTTTTACACACTAATAAATTTCGTAAATGCTCTGCTAAACCATTGATAAAAATATCTGGGTCAAACCCTTTTTTAAATATTTCGTCAAAAATCAACAAGACCTTAGCCGTGTCCTCCGTCAACATTCCATCGACTACCTTAAAATAATAATCGTAATCAAGGACATTTAAATTTTCAATGACACTCTCATAATCAATCTTCTTCCCTGCAACACTTGTCATTCTATCAAAAATCGACAAGGCATCTCTTAATGCACCGTCTGCTTTTTGACCAATGATATGCAAAGCATCTTTATCGGCCTCAATTCCTTCTTCCTTGCAAATATGCTGTAAATGTTCCACCATTCTCGGTATCTGAATCCGCTTGAAATCAAAGATTTGACAACGGGATAAAATAGTGGGTATAATTTTGTGCTTTTCGGTAGTCGCTAAGATGAAAATAGCATAAGGTGGTGGTTCTTCTAAAGTCTTTAAAAAAGCATTAAATGCTTGTTGAGACAACATGTGAACCTCATCTATAATAAAAATTTTATACTGTCCTTGTTGAGGTTGGAATCTGACTTGTTCTATCAACCCTCGAATATGCTCTACACTATTATTCGAAGCCGCATCCAATTCATTAATATTAAACGAAGCATTGCCGTTAAAAGAGGTACAAGAACTACATTCGTCACAAGCCTCAAAATCTTCCGTTCTATTCTCACAATTCAGTACCTTCGCCAAAATCCGCGCACAAGTCGTCTTGCCTACACCTCTTGGTCCACAGAACAAAAAGGCGTGTGCTAATTTGTCGTTCTGCAACGCATTCTTCAGCGTTTTAGACACATGCTCTTGCCCAACTACTTCGTCAAATCTTTGCGGACGATACTTTCTTGCGGAAACGACAAATTGACCCATTAAGTTGGAATGATGATATATGAATGATTAATGGTGAATAATACCTCTATAAAAATTAATCCTTTCTACTCCGTTTATTCAGCATATTTAATACCTACAAATTTAATAAAAAATAAGGGTATCACCATGGTTTGGGATACCCTTATTTTGACTGCAAAATTTATTTAACTAACCCAAGTTGCGGACAATGAAAGGAAATAAGGCAATTTTTAGAAATTTTACGGCGAAGCAAGTAAAATGCACTAAAAATTAACGCATTTTCTTTCTTTAAGAATTGTTCGAACCTTGAATTAATTTTATTTAC
>CALLVC010000114.1 GCA_938010785.1 uncultured Saprospiraceae bacterium | reverse complement strand
TTGAAGATTGCATCTTCAAACCAATATTTTAGCATTTTTTAACTTTTATCAGTCGATTACATATTATAAAAACGACTTTTCGTTCGCCCTAATTTGGCGGTTACTTTTTACCCGTCAAATCATACTTGGTCAACCACTAGAAGGGTTTTCTTATAAAAATGCTTAACAAGACGTTCCTAACAAATTTAGCCGTATTCCCGATAGCTATCGGGAGCAAAATTTGTAAAAGGGTTTTAAAGGGACTCTGCCTGTCCCGAATTTATTTCGGGGATGTCCCAGTAAATCAACATTTGCTCGGATGTTCCATTTTTATAAGAAAGCCCTTTATCTGCTAATCAAAAAACAGTTTAATTCCTACCTTTTTATTACATTTGCGATAGATATTTTTTTAAATTTTGAGGATTGCTACAGCGTAAGTATGCAAAGCATTCGTCCTCAATCAATTTTATACTATGAAAAAGCAAATGTTTATTGTTTTAACAAATCTATTATTTTTCGTAAGCCTAAGCATTGGACAAAATGTAAAAGTGGAAGGCTATATCTTCGAAGACAATAACCGTGGATTTTTAAACGAAGTAAGTGTTGCGATTCACGATGCAACTACTGAAATGTTAGTGACGGAATCAAGTACAGATTTAAGTGGATTATTTACAGCAGAATTACCAGCGGGAAAAGACTATATTCTCAAAATAAGTAAAGATTTATTCTTTCCTAAAGAAGAAATGCTTTCAACTAAAGGTAAAACTGCAGGGGAGACGGTCTATTCAAAAGTGAAATTAGAACGCAAACCGGGGTATATTTTTGATGTGACTTTAGCCGAAAGTGGCGCGCCAACCGCAACGGTTGATGCCATAACTGGAGCTCGAATTGAAGTGTTTAACAACACAAAGATGGAAGAAATTTTGGTAGTAGAGTCTTTAGAAGGTATTAATTTTGATGTGACTTTTGAAAGAGGAAATCACTATACGGTATTAATCAGAAAAGATGGATATTTTAATAAAAGACTAGAGGCTTATGTAGATGTGGAAGGTTGTATTTTATGTTTTGAAGGGGTAGGTACCGTAACACCGGGCGTATCGGATGTCATGTCGGAAGGTTTTCAAATGGGGTCCGTGCTTGCCAATATAGAGTTGGAACCTGCTACATTAAATCGAACTATAGAAGTTGAAAATATCTACTACGACTTAGATAAGTATGCCATCCGAGAAGATGCGGCAGTCGAATTAGATAAGGTGGTTAGATTATTAAAGGACAACCCTTCAATTATTCTTGAGTTAGGGTCACATACAGATTCTAGAGGTGGGACACGCTACAATAAGCAGTTATCCACTAATCGAGCTAAAGCTGCCGTGGAATACATTATTAATAAAGGAGGAATTACCAATAAGAGAATTTCTTATAAAGGATATGGTGAATCGAATTTAGTGAACAGGTGTTCAGATGGCGTTAAATGTTCTGAAAGAGAGCATCAAAAAAATCGAAGAACAGAATTAAAAATAGTTGGTTTTGAAGCAATTGACCCGCTTGAGAATAGAAGTTTATCTGATATGATAATTGAAGAGAAATTACTCCGAGAGGTAGAAAATTCTGAGCAAATCCAAGTCATGCCTGGACAGGTTCCAGATTTTAAAGAAAAAAATAAGACTAAATCTAACTTGCCCGTTCCAAGTCCCAAAACAAAGCCTAGTTCTCTACCAAAGACGACCACTGCTACTCCAAATACCTCAACTACTTCGGAAGTATCAAAAACTACAAAAGAAACTGAAGAGGTAATGAACCAAGCTGCGAACAAGACCTCAACGAAAACCAACACAGCTGCTAATAATGCAATGAGTGATACTAAAACAGGTATCATTACTTCTGCACAGAAGAAAACCAGTGAAGGCAAAATGGGGGAGACCTTGGTGAGGGGAAGTCAAACTAATCTTCCAAAAACTAATTTACCATCAGGAGCAAGTGCAAATCCGTCCAATATGTTTAATTTTGGCGATGACAAAATCCTTTTAGTGCAAAATGGACAAGTTGAAATGGTAACTAAAATGATAGGAAATCAGTTAAATAAAGATATAACAGATATGCTGATGTCTAATAATATTTACATGGGCTCAGGAGCTTCAATGTCTACTTTTAAGTTTGATTCTATTGATAGAATGCCTGTAGAATTATTAAATGCATTTCTGGGTAAGTTGGCTATACTTAAAAAAGCGGATGGTTTTAAGCTATTCCAATTGTCCAAAGATAGTATGTTGCCAAAAGAAATTTTAGATGCACTGAACTAAATTAACTTTTTACACACTGTAAGTAGTGTATTGAAATACACCGTAAAATAAAATACTAGAAACGCCAAATTTCCCTAAATTTGGCGTTTCTAGTTTTACCCTCATTAATAGGAAATGGGAAAAATTCTAAAAATTGTTTAGTTTTATTTCTTCCTTGTTCCTTCATAGAATTTTATATATTGAAAGTAAATATTCCAGAATCAGAGCAGAAACGAGTAGTCATAATAGGAGGCGGCTTCGCAGGTATACATTTAGCAAAGCAATTAGCAAAATCTAACTATCAGGTAGTATTGGTGGATAAAAACAATTATCATCAATTTCAACCGCTTTTCTATCAAGTCGCAATGGCTGGATTAGAACCTAGTTCGATTGCTTTTCCATTGCGAAAAATTTTCCAAAAAAATAGGAATATTTTCATCAGAGTAACGGAAGTACTTGAAATTGACAAAGAAAATAATTGTCTAAAGACTACTTTAGGAATTATGAATTTTGATTATTTGGTGCTAGCAGTAGGAGCAGACACCAACTTTTTTGGCAATGAAAATTTGGCCAAATATTGTATTCCGATGAAGTCAGTAGGGGAGGCGCTCTATTTGAGAAATGCCATATTTAATGATTATGAAATTGCTTTGTCTACGGATGAATTTGAAGAGCGCCAGGGGTATATAGATGTGGTCATAGTTGGAGGTGGACCAACAGGAGTAGAAGTGGCAGGGGCTTTAGCTGAAATGAAAAAATATATTTTACCAAAGGATTATCCAGAATTAGACAACAAAGAAGTAGATATTTATTTGGTTCAAAGTGGTAATCGCTTGCTAAAAGGAATGTCAGACGAGGCAGCCGAAAAAGCGTTAAAATACCTTAGGGATTTAGGGGTTAAGGTGATTTTAAATAATCGAGTGGTTGACGTAAATGAAGATTTTGTTTTCATGAAAGATGGTACAACTATTCGGTCTCGAAAAGTCATTTGGGCGGCAGGGATAACAGGAAATAAAATAAAGGGGTTGCCAGATGATTGCACTGTCCGAGGCAATCGTTTAAAAGTAAATGAATTCAATCAAATTGAATGCTTCGATAATATTTTTGCCATTGGAGATATAGCTTATATGGAGGAAGAGAAATATCCAAATGGTCATCCACAAGTTGCGCAAGTAGCCATCCAACAAGGAAAACATTTAGCAAAGAATTTGAAAAAGCTATTAAAAGGAAAAGCTCAAGTTCCTTTCAAATATAAAGATTTAGGAGCAATGGCTACGATTGGTAGACATTTAGCTGTAGTGGATTTGCCAAGATTCAAAACTCAAGGTTCATTTGCTTGGTTCGTTTGGTTATTCGTGCACCTATTTTCTCTCATTGGTATGAGAAACAAAGTAATTGTATTTATTAATTGGGTTTGGAATTATTTTACGTATGACCAATCTTTAAGGCTTATCATCAAAGTTAAGGAGCGGAATGGAAAAAAGGTATAAACAATTGATTTGAGATTGAAAATAGGCTAAAGTACCTTTTTCATTAGATTTGGTTCTTTAAAATATAATGAAAGAGCTTCCTAAACGTTACGTTCAGGAAGCTCTTTCCATTTTAGAATTAAACAACTATTTTTTCAAAAATAGGAGTAGGTTTAAAAAAAGTAGCGATAGTTCCAGAAGAACTACCGCTATTACATACTCACATTGAAACCTGTAAATATAGTTGTAAACCTAAAATTGAACACAAGTTTCAACTTCTTTTGCGTCCAAAAAGGATGCCAACATTTTAAATATATTTTTAATTCAAATAGGTGGAGTGTCCAGTGTAAAGTGTGTAAAAGGTAAAACCAAGACTAAATAAAAAAGGTAATTCACTAACCATTAGAATGAATTACACTTCCTATTTTTTTTTAATTAACTATCAAAGTCTTAATTCGAATTAGAAACAACTTTAGCATTTTTTAAAGCTTGCTCTAGTTGTCTAAGGTGAACGGGTAAATCTTTTAATACTTCAATTGAGCCAGTATTATATTTCTTAAATTTTCCATCGGTAGTTGCAGCTTTATGGGCTGCATCATCTAATTTGGCAAGTAGGTTTTGAAGTGTGGTGAAATCAGATTGATTCATGTTTGGTTAGGTTTAGTAGTTTAATGATTTCTGTGTAATAATTTATACGCATGCACATATAAAATGTTTTAATATAATCTGACTGCAAAAGGGGAATTATTTAAGAGGTGTAATTAGTAATGTTTCCTATCTCTCTAACGAAAAAAGTTTAAAGTAATTATGGTAGGGTAAAAAAAATGTATTGTAATTTTATAATAACAATAACCATACCTATTGGGCTTTATCTTGAAAAAAGATAGAAATAACTCCTGTATTTATCCAGATGGAATGCCAAAGAATATATAACCATCAACTCTCTACCTTTCCAGCCATGAGGTAAGCTTTAATAAAATCATCCAAATCACCATTTAATACCTTATCAGGATTGTGGACTTTAAAGTTTGTTCTCAGGTCTTTAACCCAACGGTCATCTAAGACATAACTTCGAATTTGGGACCCCCATTCATTTTTCATTTTCTCTGCTTCAACAGCATCTCTTTCTTCTAATTGTTTTTGAAGTTCTAGCTGGTATAAACGAGACTTAAGCATAGTTAAGGCTTTCTCTCGATTCAAATGTTGTGAACGTTCTTCTTGACATTCAGCTACCAGCCCTGTAGGTAGGTGTCTAACTCTCACAGCGGACTCTGTTTTATTGACGTGCTGACCACCAGCACCACTTGCACGAAAAGTATCCCATTCGATATCGGCGGGGTTAACCGTTATTTCTATAGTATCATCCACCATTGGATGAACAAAAACGGAAGAAAAAGAGGTCATTCGCTTACCTTGTGAGTTAAAAGGGCTAATTCTTACAAGTCTATGCACGCCATTTTCTCCTTTGAGCAAACCATAGGCGAAATCGCCTTTAATTTCTAGCTCGACAGATTTTACTCCAGCGACCGTTCCATCTACGCGATTTAATTCGCTGACTTTAAACCCTTGTTTATCTGCCCACATCATATACATCCGTAGTAGCATGGAAGACCAATCATCTGCCTCTGTACCACCCGCTCCAGAATTAATTTCAAGGATACAATTTAATTCATCTTCTTTTTTATTCAAAGTAGACCTGAATTCTAAATCTTCCGTAGCTTTGGTGGCTATTTCAAATTGAACTTCTACTTCTTCTATCGTGGCTTCTCCCTCTTTCTGAAACTCAGCTAAAATTTCTAATTCTTCAATAATGGTCGCTACCTTTTCAAATTTTCCAACCCAATTTTTGTGTATTTTAATTTTTTTCATCACGACCTCTGCTTTTTTTGGATTATTCCAAAATTCAGGGTCCATGCTAATTTGTTCTTTTTCTTCTATTTGCAGTTTTCGATTCTCGACGTCAAAGATACCTCCCCAAAAGTCCCAATCGTTCCTGCAAATCTTTTAATTGATCTGAGGTCATGATATACCGGTTTAAAAGGTTAAAAATTAGTGGTTAGTTATGAGTGTTTCGTCTATACTAAGATTAACCACTCACAACTTACCACTCACCACTTAAAACTTATTTGATTTCTGATAATTCTACGTAAAAGACTAACTCCGCATTTGGACCAATGTTCGGAGGGCTACCAGCAGCTCCATAGCCTAAGTCACCAGGTATAAATAATACAGCTTTTGTTCCTTCTGTAAACAATTGAAGACCTTCATCCCAGCCTTTAATGACTTGACCTCGACCAACTGGAACTGGGTAAGGAGTACCTCTTTTAAAAGAGTTGTCAAACTCTTTGCCGTCAGTAGTCATGCCATAGTAGTGTACATTAACTCCACCACCATTTTCTACTTGCTTACCCGTTCCTTTTTCAATAATGTGATATTTCAAACCACTAGCGGTTGTTTCTAAACCTGCTAAGGAATTGGCTTTGTATTGGTCCAAGATACCGAGTGTTTGTTGTGCTATAGCACCCTCTCTTTCTTTATTAGCCGCTATTTTTAATTGTTGAGCCGCTTTTTCTTTTTCAATCTCCTCTTTAGTCGTAATGCCCGTTAAAACAATATCATAGTGAACAAACTTGGAAGTTTCAAACCCAGGTGGCTTTCTTGGGAAAGAGTCAACCGATTGTTGAACCGTTAAACTATCTCCAACAGCCATTATGGTTAATGCTTCAATAATTGGAGAAATAGATTTTGCAGGTTGATTAGCCAATTCTGGAATTAATACTCTTGCAGGTTTACCTTGTTCTCTAGTAGAATTAACTAATTTTTCGTCATTGCGAATATCAACTATAAATATAGCCTCTTCCCCCATTTGTGGTTTTGGCCCATTATTTTTGATATGGTGTGTATAAGTATAACCCGAAGGCGTAACAGAAACAGTAGGTTCTGATTGACAGGCCCAGATTAAAGTTAAAGCAACTAGAAATAATAAATATCTCATTAAAAAATTTGTGTGAATTATTAAAAAATCAAAATGGGAAAGAAAATAATTTCCTTCCCATTTTGGTGAATTTATACCTTAGGAACGATGAAAAAAGAAGTCCGTTCTTTGACATTTTTGCCCTAAAACAAAACGACGAACTTCTTTTTTCATGGTTTATTATAAAACGTGTTCATTAGTAAAACAAAAAACAAGTGAATTGGTCTTAGAAATTCTTTTAGTTTTATTAATGGTAGACATACTCTAAAGTTGATTGAGCGCTTCTTTATATTCAGGTAACACCTTTTTAAATCTATTAATAGTAGAACGCAAGCCTTTAAAAGAGGCTCCACCAGAAGCATTTTTATGTCCACCACCTCTGAAATGTTTTTTTGCAATTTCCTGAACCGAAAAGTCTCCTTTAGAACGAAGGGAAATTTTTACAATAGTAGGCTGCTCTGTAATAAAAGCTGCTAATTTGATTTCTTTCATCATCAATAAATAATTGACGATACCTTCCGTATCTCCTCTTTGAATATCAAAATGTTCATAATCCTCTTTGGTCAACGAAATAATACCTGTTTTGTATTCTGGTAAGATTTCCATACAATTATTTAGACAGTAGCCTAATAATCGAAGATTTTTTTCAGGGAGACTATTAAACAGCAAATTTTGCAGTTTAGTATCATCCACTCCCATATCTTTTAGCCCAGCCACGACTCTAAATAGTTTAGAGGAAGTACTATATTTGAAAGAACCTGTATCCGTTAAGATGCCAGAATACAAACATTCGCCAAGTGGAATGGTTAGTTTCTCTTGTTCATTCATTCCTACGATAAAATCGTAGACCATTTCACAAGTAGAGCTTGCAGTTGTATCAGAAAATGTGAAGTCACAAAAATCATCAGGATATAAATGATGGTCAATCATTATTTTAGTAGCAGCATCTAGACTACCAATCACTTCTCCCATTTTATCAACACGGTCCAAGCCATTGTAATCCAAAACAAAAATAATATCTGCCTCTCTTAATTTTATATTTGATTCGACTGGATTATCATCATGTATTAAAATTTGCTCACTGCCTTTCATCCATGCAACGAATTCTGGATAATCAGAAGGTAAGACGACGGTGGTTTCGTGACCAAATTGATTTAAGAATAATTGCAAACCTAGGCTGGAGCCCATAGCATCGCCATCTGGATTACGGTGAGACGTAATCACAATTTTCTTGGGGACCAAGAGCAGTTCTTTGACTTTTTCTAACTGTTCGTTCATTTGAGCAACATTTTTCACGGTGCGAAAATCCTACTTTTTAGGGACTTGAACAAGCAGATAGCTTTTTTTTTGATTTGAAATTTTTGAATTTGTATTGTTTTGAATAAGGAAGCGGTCATTATTGATAATAAAAAATAAATATACACCAAATTCAAGCATCTTGTTTTTAGATTTTATACTTTTGCACCGCTTTTGAGGAAGGCACTAATTATTCCTTTTCCAAAATGAAATTAACCGTTTGTTTATTTTATAATAAGCTGTTAACCAATGACCAACAAATTTTTTTTAATTTAAAATAAAAACTACATTCCTATGGCTGGAAATAGAACTTTTACCATGATTAAGCCTGATGCAGTAAAAGCTGGCAACATCGGAGCTATTTTAGCAAAAATTAATGAAGCGGGTTTCAAGATTATTGCTATGAAATTAACGCATTTGACACCTGCAGTTGCTGGTAAATTCTATGCAGTTCACTCAGAAAGACCATTCTATGGTGAATTAGTGGAATTTATGTCAAGCGGACCAATCGTTGCGGCAATCTTAGAAAAAGACAACGCAGTTGCTGATTTCCGTACCTTAATCGGTGCCACAAATCCAGCAGATGCAGCGCCAGGTACGATTAGAGCATTATTTGCAAAAAGTATCGGTGAAAATGCAGTTCATGGAGCAGATTCTGATGAAAATGCTTTAATTGAAGGAAGTTTCCATTTTTCTGCTGACCAAATGGTAGGATAAGTATAAAGATTTTCATTTAGCTGTTGTTGGGTACTCATATAATGCGTAACCGACAACAGCTAAAATTCAATTCAAAATCCATACATTTATTCTAAATGAAATCCGACTAAAGTTTATTAAAAAATTCTTTTATATTTTTCGCATCTTCTGGTTTCATTCTTCCACTTAACAAAAGTCTTAATTCCCTTCTTCTTTCTGCACCTTCAAATAATTTTTCTTCTTCTCTAGTTAAAGGAATTACTTTCGGAACTTTTATAGTCTTTTTTAAATCATCAGTAAGGGCAACGAATGTAAAATAGGCATGATTACACATTCGATTATTTGCCCCTTTCATATCTGCCGCGAATACTTCCACGTACACTTCTAAGGAAGAGTTGAAAGTTCTAGTCACTTGGCTCTCCAAAGTCACAATATCCCCTTTGAATATAGGTTTGGTAAAGGAAACATGGTCCACTGATGCAGTGACTACCTCGGATTCGCAGTGCTTCCCTGCTGCGACTGAAGCAACTATATCCATCCATCGCATCAAATTCCCACCCATCAAATTCCCAGAAGGATTGGTATCATTGGGCATAACCATTTCTGTCATAATGGTTCTAGAATCATTGATTTTTTTTGGCTTTAGTTCTTCTCTTTTCATGTAGTATTTTTTCTGAAAGACTTTATCCCTCGTTCCTAATTTTTTATTTTTAATAATAACTCAAACAACAAATATAGGGGAATAATATTAATGATGATTTACCTACCAAAACATAACCAAAAATACTATCTTAGCGGATAAAGTATCTATTATCAGTAGGTTTTTCTTATAAAAATGCTTAGCTAAACGTTCCCAACAAATTTTGCCGTATCGAACGGCAAAATTTGTTGGGACTCTGCCTGTCCCGAATTTATTTCGGGAATGTCTCAATAAATCAACATTTACTCGGATGTTTCATTTTTATAAGAAAACCCTTCTATTATCAGAATAAAGACTATGGAAGAAAAATACCGCATTTTATATGTGGACGATGAGAAAGATAATCTTACTGCTTTTCGAGCGGTGCTACGGCGATATTATGAAATTCTGACCGCACAGAGTGGGGAAGAAGCCCTACAAATTTTAGCCAATGAAAAAGTAGACTTAGTCATTAGTGACCAACGCATGCCTAAGATGACTGGGGTGGAGTTATTTGAACAAGTGAGTAAAGATTATCCAGACATTATCAGAATGGTTTTGACGGGATATAGTGATGTGCAATCAATAATCGATGCGATAAATAAAGGGAAAGTCAATCATTTTATCACGAAGCCTTGGAATGTAGAAGAGTTGCGTTTGATTTTAGATAAAGCTTTAGAGACTTATGTTTTACGTTTTAGGAATAAAACCTTAGAACATGAAAATAGTCAATTGGTGATAAAAACGGCAAAGATGGAAAAGGAGCATATTTTGTCGCAATATGAAATTCTAAAAAACCAGATAAATCCACATTTTCTATTTAATAGCATGAATATTTTATCGTCTTTGATTCCACGAAATCCACAAACGGCGGTTAAATTTACTAAGCAATTTTCTAAGGTTTTTAGAACCTTATTAGAAATGAATGAAGAATTGACGATTCCGCTAGAGCAGGAATTGGATTTCATCAAATCTTATTTATTTTTACAAAAAATGCGGTTTGACAAAAGTCTCCAAATTCAAGTCCGAATTGCTAAGAGTAAATTAGGATTGCAATTACCTCCTTTTGGTTTGCAATTATTAATCGAAAATGCAATTAAGCATAATATAATATCAGAGGAAATGCCACTTAAAATTTCTATCTCCAACGAAAAAGACTACCTAAAAGTGGAGAATAACCTACAACTACGAGGTAGAGATGGTACTTCCACAGGGATAGGGCTAAAAAACTTAAAAGCTAGATACAAAATGTTAACAGATGCGCCCGTCATTTTACAAAGTGATGAAAAGGTCTACATCGCTAAAATTCCATTAATCTAAACTTTTATAACATTTTTTAACAATGTGGTTAGAAGTACTCGTCCCAACGAACCCGCCTGATTGCATAGCAGGCAGATTCCTTCATCATTAAAAAGTAAGTCTATCAAAAGAATCAACAACAAATGAATTCGTCGGTACATTGATAACTTGCCAATTGATGACCTAAATAATTGATAATAAGATATTTAACAAAAAATAAATAGCCATTAAATATTTTCTTCCACCAATATTATTACAATTAGAAATAATAAATATTCTAGAAAATTTTATCTGACTGAAATTACCAAAATAATATAAAAAAAGGGCTTTAAATTTGCGCAGCTTTGAAAAGTTAAGTAGCTTGTGATAATAAGAGGCGATTAAAAAATATATTCTTTGTTAGAGTTAAGTTTTTTAGGTTAAATACCTAAAGGATTTTACTTTTTAACTAAGATTACTTTTAATCATATTGGAAAGACTAAAATCTATGATTAAACAATTACGCGATGATTAGAGCTGTTATAGTAGAAGATTCAGTTGATGGATTAAATAATTTAAAAAATATATTAAAAGCGAACTGTCCAGAGATAAAGGTGGTTGCTGAAGCAAGTAGTGTAGCATCAGCGATAAAAATGTTTAAAAAACCTGACCTTCGCCCAGATGTCGCCTTCCTAGATGTCCATTTACAAGATGGATTAATATTTGAAGCCTTAAATGCCTTACCACAAGTAGATTTCGAGTTAATATTTGTTACCGCTTTTGAAAAGTATGCTATTAAAGCTTGTCAATATGCTTCCATAGGATTTATTATGAAACCTATCGACGCAGATGAATTAGTAGATGCCGTTCGTCGAATTCCAAAGAATAATGAGGAAATGCAGAAAAGGTATGAGCTTTTTTCAAAAATCTATAGCAATCCAAATGCTTTTGAAAAGCTGAGTATCTCCGCTGTTGATGGTATCTATTTTGTACACATTAGAGATGTTTTACGTTTAGAGGCAGAAGATAATTATACGCATATTTTTCTAAAAAACGGTAGTAAAATAACTGCTTCCAGAACCATTAAATGGTATGAAGAATTATTAGAGCCGATGAATTTTTATCGAGTCCACAAACGCCATGTCATCAATTTGAATTACATGCAGAAGTTTGTAAAAGGAGATGGAGGCTACTTAGTCATGGATGACGGAATGAATATCGAAGTTTCCCGCCGTCGCCGACCTGCTTTTATGGAACAAATGCGAAAATTACAGGAGGGGATATGATTTAGTGATGAGTGATGAGTGATGAGTGATGAGTGATGAGTTCGGCATGAATTAATCTTATTACTTGAAAATATATCGTAATGAAAACTCATAAATATTCTCGGGAAGGTGGTCCTTTACGGCAAAAGTCTTTCCAAATGGCTAACAGGATTGTTAAACTATATAAATATCTAATTAACCATAAGAAAGAATATATATTGAGTAAGCAATTACTTCGAGCGGGTACGAATCCAGGAGCTATGGTTCGAGAATCTGAAAATGCAGAAAGCGATAAAGATTTCATTCGTAAATTAAGTGTTGCTCATAATTCATCACTCCATTCTACATCCAACTCCGTCCATCAACCTCGACTTTATACAATACATAATTTGTAATTTCCTGCGCTTTTGCTAATGGGACATAAGGAATTTTTATGGTTCCAGCTGCCGTATAAAAATATAAATCAGCTACTTGTTTTTTGGCTTGATAAATGGATTGGCGAGTTTTCACGGCTTGGACTTTATACCATTTTAATAGGGTGAATTGAGTGCCAATAATACCATTCTCAGTTAGAATGCCTTCCTCACTAACATGGAATTTCCAGTTTTTATGAAAAATTCTACTGGTAAAGAAAATCCCAATCGGCCAAAGCAGGGCAGCAATACCCAAAAAGACGGATTGGTGAAAAAAAGCATTGATTAATAAAATTAGGGCAGGAATACCACCAAGATATAACACTCTTCGTCCAATAATGAGTGGACTAATTTGATGCGTACTGTAATTTAAATTGGCTTCTTCAGGAAAGTAGGTGGCTCGAACCGTATTTATTTGGTCGGCATAACAGCCTGGAATATTTATCGACTGACGGATATTAACAGCAGCACTTGAAGCTTGAAAAAGGCCTAATTGAAAAATATTAAAAATTCGTTTCAATATAGAATCTTCCCATCGAATGAACTGTATTTTATTAATGTTTGCAGATTCTTCTCTTTTAGTAAATAGCCCAGACACAACTTTAAAACCAGCTTTGGTTCTAAAAAATCGAAGGTCAAAATGCTGAAAGACGGTCAATATTAAGGAAATAAGGATGGAAAAAATGATAAGAGCAAGTATTAGATATACCCAAAAAGAAAGGAGACTTCCTAAACCCAACTCATGCTCAACCATATCCATTGGGTTATTTTCATCGATAAAGTCAAAGTCAATAACAGTTTGGAAAATCCAAAATCCGAAACCCATAATGATGCCCAATCCTCGAATATGATTCTGGCTGATACCCACTTTTATAAGGTCAAATGGATTTAAACGCATTAATATATTTGGCCTTTCTTCTTCAATAATTACTTCTTGGGTTTCCTTTTGAACGACAGACTGAGATTTTGCTTTCTCCGTCATAATAAACGCTCTAATGGCTTCCGCTTCTTCCCGTTTAATAGCTTGTAGGGAGATTTCTTTTTGATTGGAACCTGCTGAATCAACTTCTAAACTCACCACATTAAAAGCTTGGTGAATTAGATTCTGTTCAAAATTGATGGTTTGTATACGGTCAAAAGGGATGTTGATTTTCTTTTTTTGAAACAGTCCTTTTTCGATGACAAATTCATCATCCGTGATATAATAATAAAACTTAAAATAGGCGATAATCGACCCAATTGCAGAAATGCCTCCAAGTACAAATAAGATTCGAGTCATATAAGGGTCTTCACTTGAAGAACTACCCTTCGTTTGAAAATCTAAATTGTTGAGAATCACGACTAACAAAATAGGCCAAAACTGTCTGATGATTTGCTCAATCAGCTTTTGAACAATCAAAAAGATGGCAATAGGGGATTGCCGCTTTGGAATACTAAAATTGTATGCGTCTTCTTTTTGCATATAAATGTTAGGTGATTAAAATAAAACTAGAGTAGAGAGCATAGCCGTCAGGCTAAGGGATTATTGACCGAAAAGCAAGAGATACTTTGAAAGTATCTCCTGCTAGGGGGGCCTAGAAAGCGATACTTTCAGCGTATCTCTTTCTTTAGCCTGACGACTATGGAGTAGAGATAACTTCGGATAAAAAGCAAAATAAATGACTTTTAAAGCCCAAAATATTCCATTATACTCAAAATTAAAGTCTCTATTCTCTGCTCTCTACGCTCTTTTCTGTATTGAATTTTAAATTTTCAACTTCCTCATTCGACTCCTTTATAATTTCTGGCGAAGCAGTATCTTCGGAGGCGACTACCTCTATTTCATTTTCGGCATCAGTTTCTAAAAAAGCCGTTTCGATAGTTGTCTCTTCTACTGTTTTATTAATAATAAACTCTTTTATCCGTTGAGCGGTGTCTGCCTTCAAGCCAGGAATAGATAAATCACTATTACTCCCTCCTGCGGTGAAAATTTGCAAAGTATGCAAGTCAAACATTCTTTGGATAATGCCTTGACTCACTTCGCAATGCTGTACTCGATTAAATGGAATTGTCGTCATGGTCTTAAAAATAACCCCTTTTCGGTGGACCAAATCTTTATCTCTGAGAATATATCCTCTGATTTTATACCCCAAATTTGTTAAAACAAAAGAAGCAATAGCCCATGCTATCCATAAACCGACTAGTCCCCAAAAAAGCCCAGGTACCTCCGTTACGTCCGTCAAAAAATAAGACATAATCAGACCAAATCCTAAAATAAGGAAGAAGATAAAACTGCCAATATATCTAACAACTAGATAGTTTTCGTCCAATTGCTGAAACGTTCCTGTTTCTACTTTTGGCAGCGCATCAATATTGATTTCGTGGTTTTCGAAAATCATTTTTTAAAATTCAAATTTGCAAGTTTGGAAGGGACCGTCTCATAAGTAAAACTAAAACTTTAAAACCGAATAAAATGTGGATTTCCTCCCCCTAACCTCCTCCTAAGGGGGAAATGCATCGTGCAAGAAAAGAAATCAGTACTTTATAGGGTGCTATTGTTCAAAAAAAGACTTATGAGGCAGCCTCTTCTTATCTCCGAAAAAATTAAATTTCAGAAAATAAGATTAATTATCATTCCTCTTCAAATAAGCTTGCCTTTAGCCCGGGAATAATATTTAAAGCATTTTTATAATAAACTTTTTTCAGTATTTCGTCAGGTAAATTCAAGCCGTACATTCTCCAATAAGCATGATACTTTTTATAATATGGAAAATATTCATCTGCTGTTTCCAAAACGCGAAAATAAGTAGGAAATTCTTTAGGCTTATAAGAATCTTTGCCAAAAAGAATACGGTCTTGGTATTTTTCGAAGAACCAATTGGCCATGCGGGGTTGTCTACCTAATTCCGCAATAACTGCTCCAATCCCCACGTACATGTTAGGCATTTTATCCATTAAGGTAGATAAATACTTTAAATCGTTGGGATACCATCCCATGTGTGCTGCGATGAAAGTAGTATTTGGATGTTTTTGAAAAATATGATGTTGTTCGCCAATAATTTGTTCAAAAGTAAATACAGCCGGGTCTCGTTTCCGACCGGGTCTCAATTTTAATTCTAACCAACGCTCATTTTTTTCATCATGAGGTTTCCAAAAAGAAGGAGGGTCGCCAGAATGAATCAAAACGGGAATACCCAATTCTCCACATTTAGCCCAAACGGGGTCAATTCGTGGGTCATCAATGGCAATTCGATTTCCTGATGAATCCACATTAGTCATCCCCTGACTTTTATAGATTTTCAAGCCTCTTGCTCCAGCAGCCACATCATATTCAATTTGCTTGACCGTATTTTCTGTCCAATCAGGGTCATCAATACTCCTTAATTCAATATTGGTAAAAACGATAAACCGTTCCTTTTGCGGATGTTGGTTGACAATATCCATCATGTTTTTTAGTCGCTTGCCACCTCTTCCACTCAAATTCACCATAGCACCCATGTTAAGCGTATCCATTTCTGCAAAAAGCTTATCAAAATAAGTAACATCATTAATCCGCCAATGATGACTATGAATATCTAAAAATTTGAATTTTGCACTAGTAACTGGATTTTCAGGAACGACTAGGGTAGAAGTTGGGTCGTATATTTCGAAATCCATAACAAGAGACGAATCAACTTTTGGTCTATTCCGTTGACCATATAAAGCGTTGATACAAGTTATTAGTAGGAAAATGCCTACAATTTTGGTAATGTATTTATTCATTATATAAGTTTTTGATAATTTTTTATTCAGTTCAAAGCCAAAGATACCAATAAGCCGACAAAAATAAATAACCATCTGACGACTGAAATTGTTATACATTCGTTAAGAATTCGGAAATTTGTTTTCTTTTTATAATAAAGGAAAGATATTTGGACTTATTATTAAAGAGAAATCTTGCGTATAGGCGCTTATTTCCAAACTTATTAAAAAAAATATCCGTTCTTAGACAAATTGTGTGGAATAAAAAATGGGAAGGCTCGAAAAATTGATGATTTTTTGAGACAAGCTTTTTGAAATTCCATCAAAATCACAATTTTAGTCTAAGAACCAAAATATCTAAAGTAATGATTAAAAAATACTTTTATCTACTATTAAGTTTGACTTTTTGTGCATTCAATCTGATTGGTCAAACAGGTTATAACATCGAAATTACATTAGATAATTATGACCAAGAAAAATTAATGTTGGGGTATCATTATGGAGATAAACAATACATAAAAGATTCTGTAAAGGTCAATGAAGCCGGGAAATTTATTTTCAAGGGAGAAGAAGATTTAGATGCGGGCGTATATTTAGTGGTCATGCCGCCAGACAATCAATATTTTCAATTATTGATTGACAAAAAAGAGCAGCATTTTACAGTAAAAACAGATGCTAAATCCCCCACAGCTAAGATGGAGGTATCAGGAAGTTCAGACAATCAGTTATTCATTGATTATATGAATTTTTTAGCGAAGAAACGCCCAGAGGCAGAAGGGCTGAAAAAAGAGTTGGAGGCAGCGACAGCAGACGCAAAACCAGCCATTCAAGCAAAATTAGAAAACATTAACAAAGAAGTTAAAGCATTTCAAAATAAAGTGGTTAATGATAATGCTTCTACTTTAACAGCAGCTTTAGTGAAGTCGGGAATAGAAGTGCCAATGCCCACTTTTGAGGGGACCGAGAAGGAAGTGCAATTAAAGCGCTATTATCATTATAAAGAACATTACTTTGATAATTTAAATTTAGCTGATGAGCGATTGGTAAGAAGCCCTATTTTATTTCAAAGGATTGATTATTACATGAACAAATTGACGGTCCAAAACCCTGATTCTATCAGTAAATCTGTTGATTATATTTTAGAAAAAGTAAAACCAGCAGAGGAGACTTTTAAATACTATCTAGTGCATTTTCTAAATACCTATGCTGCCTCTAAGATTGTAGGAATGGATGGGGTCTATGTACATATCGCAGAGAAATATTATGCGACTGGTCAAGCTCCTTGGACAGACGAAGAGCAGTTGAAGAAAATAACAGACAATGCTAAAACTTTAAAACCAATTTTAATAGGTAAAACGGCGCCAGATTTAAAAATGTATGAAATAGATATTGAGGGAACAATAGCCGCAGAAAATGATGAGAATGAATATAAAAGATGGAGAGCAAAACAGGAAATTTCTTTACACGGGATAGATGCACCTTATACGGTACTGTTTGTGTGGGACCCAGACTGTGGACACTGTAAAAAATCTATGCCTAAAGTGATAGAATTTTATGAAGAATTTCACAATAAAGGAGTAGAGATATTTGCGGTATGTACAAAAACATATGAGGAAATGCCTGCCTGTGCAAAAACCATGAAAGAGAAAGGTATGTTAAATTGGATTAACGCAATAGACCCGTTCATAAAATCCAAGTATAAACAGATATATGACATCAGGTCAACACCGCAAATTTTCATCTTAGATGAGAACAAAGAAATCATTTCCAAAAAGATAGGCGCAGAACAGCTTTCAGATGTAATGACTCGTATCTTAGAAATGAAATCAAAAACAAATGCTCAACAAGGTGATTCCAAATAAATATTATAATTTTTTATAAAATAAGTTATTTTTAGAGGTATAAAATACTGTAAGCGAATTGTTTTCGTTTGCAGTATTTTTTTTATATAAATAAAAATTATGTTTTATTCACAAAATGCTTTTTTTTCCTAAGATAAACCGTTATTTTCGTGCCGATATTTTTAGTAATTGGTATACATTCAACAAGAAAGGTCTAAATCATGCTAAATACCAAGGGAAATACACAAATTAACCTTGTCACATTATAGATTTAAAAATTTCTTTTGAGGATATACAAGACACTATATTTTTTTAGGCTAAATTATTAACACAATTCAACCTGTTTTACGGGATCAAACGTAATTACGTATGAAAAAACTTATTCAATTAACTTTCTTGTTTAGCTTACTATCTGTAACTGTTGCATTCGCGCAACCATCAGGGGTAAGTGGAGAGGCAGGAAAGTGTTATGCAAAGTGCTTAATTCCAGATGAATACAGCACTGACACAGAACAAATCGAAACAGCAGCAGCTTACACTAGAACTGACATTGCAAAGCCAAGATTAGCTACAGCAACAAGATCAGTAATGGTAAAGGCGGCAAGTTCAAGAATCGTTGAACGACCTGCTGAATATACTACAACTACAGAGCGAGTTTTAGTAAAAGAAGAAAGTAAGCGAATGGTTGCAGTACCAGCGACTTATGAAACTTATACGGAGCAAGTAGAAATTTCTCCTGCTTCTAAAAAGATTATTCCAATTCCTGGTGAATACACAACTATCACTGATAATAATGTATACATGGGAAATACGGATGGAACAAGTGCTGCAAAAGGTACTTCTCCAAGTAGCTTTGACCCTTCTGCAGCTGCGGCTGTAGGAAAAGCATTAGCAAATGATGGTGATGCAAGTGGTGTAGGTGCTCCAGGAAGTGCTGGTGCAGGTGCAGGTGCTGCTGGCGGAGGTGCTGCTAATGCAGGTTCAAGAGGAGCTAGTGGTAGAGCAGGTAGAGTTGCTGCTGGAAGTACTGCTGAAGGTGATTTAGCGATGGCAGGTTCTATCATGCCTTACTATACAAGCGTTGAGTCTGTTGAGTTTGAGCGTATTCCAATGGAATATGAAACAACTACTGAAAGAGTAGAGGTTTCTCCTGCTTCCACAAAGTGGGTTAAGCGTAAAGCTGACAGAAACTGTTTATCTGCTAATCCAGATGATTGTTTAGTATGGTGTTTAGTTGAGGTACCAGCTGAATATAAGACGGTAACTAAGCGTATGGCTAAAGGTTGTGCTACTGGATACACAAGAAGTAGCAAAGGAACTGGAGCAAATTCAAGAGATGAAGAATGTGTAAGAGTTCGCCAAGTAGCAGCTCAATACGGACGTCGTCAAATCGTTAAGGCTGCACCTAGCTACAGAGAAGAGATTATTCCTGCTCAATATGCTACAGTAACTAAGCAAAGAATCAAAACTCCTGCAACTGTAAGAGAAGAGATTATTCCTGCTGAATACAAGACGGTTACTAAAAAAGTAATATCTAAGCCAGCTTCTTATGATAGAGTAGCTATCCCTGCTGAATACAAGAATTCTACTTATAGCTACAGACAAGGATTAACACTTAAGCCAGGATACAGATGGACAACATCTGGTTTGGTTTATAACCCAGCTTATGACGCAGGTTCTCCTAGCTACAGCGGTTCTCCAATGCCAGCTGGTGCTGGTTCAGGTGCTGATGGTATCGGTGGTAATGGTCGTGGTGGCGATGTTGGTGATATGATTGGCGGAGATGTACCTGCTGACGCGAATAGCGCAGATGTATACTCAAACTGGGGAGATGCTGGATGTCCAGCAGGATATAGCTATAACGCTGATTCTGGTGTATGTTCTCGTTCAGTAGAAATTCCAGCTGAATACTCAACTTTAACAAAGCGTTCAGTAAGTAGAAAAGGTGGTTTCTCTGAGTGGAGAGAAGTAGTTTGTTCAAACAAAATTACTGCTAACTTAACTCAGCAAGTACAAAGAGCATTAAGAGACAGAGGGTATGACCCAGGTCCAATCGATAATGTAATTGGTACTAAAACTAAAGCTGCGTTGGTTAAATTCCAAAAAGACAATGGTTTACCAGTAGGTAACTTGGATATGGAAACTTTAAAGGCTTTAGGTGTAAATCAATAAGCAAAATTTTAATTTTTCGGTAGTCTTACTGAAAATGACAAAATATATAAAAGGTTCTGAAAGGCAGTGTTGCTTTTCAGGACCTTTTTTGTTTTGGAACTTTTCATAATTTTGATAGTAGAAAATAACCAGTAACCAGAAATTACCCTAAAAAAACTTAGAACTGCATGTCCTTTCAGCAAGCCTTGCTAACCAATCTATTAACCTTTTTTGTATTTCCCGCTATCGCTCAAATAGTTAATGTCGAAGATAAGAGAAGTAGTTTCACGGATAGTATCCAATGGGTAGCGCAATTGGAATTAGGCGTGAATTTGACACATGTGCATGGTTGTCGGTGAAATCAAAATCTGTGTGAAAAACTATTAGGATACTTATCTAAAGCCCTTTATCCAATAGATAATCAGCTAAATAATTGATATTACAAAAAATATTATTGGTATCTAATTTAGACTAATACCCCTGCTGCCGGCATAGGCAGGGATATTTATTACTTTTTTAGCTGACCATCTAAAATTTCTTATTACTTTTGACTATCAAAAATCTACACATTTCTATCTATTGAATACCTACTTCATTTTCCTATATCAATTAGTCATTCGCTTGTACGGATTAGCTATTGGTATGGTCGCATGGTTTCAACCAAAAGCAAAACTTTGGATAGCAGGTAGAACAGCTATTTTTGAAAAATTGGCAAAAGCATTTAAGGAAGAAACTGCGCCCATTATTTGGATGCATTGTGCTTCGTTAGGCGAATTTGAGCAAGGAAGACCGCTAATAGAACAATTAAAGGAAAAGTATCCATCCAATAAAATCCTCCTAACCTTTTATTCTCCTTCTGGATATGAGCTAAGAAAAAACTACGCTTTGGCGGACTACGTTTTTTATTTACCATTAGACACCCCAGCCAATGCCAAGCGATTTATTTCCCTCACTCAACCAAAGCTGGTCTTTTTTGTGAAGTATGAATTTTGGTATTTTTATTTAAAAACATTAAAAGACCAACAAATTCCGTATTACTTAATTGCAGGCGTCTTTCGACAAAACCAATTATTTTTCAAACCTTACGGCGAATGGTATTTAGAAGCGATTCAAGGTTTCGAAAAAATATTTTTAATCGACCAATCCTCTTTAACAATTGCTAATCAATATGGACTAGGACAAGCTATTCTTTCG
>CALLVC010000113.1 GCA_938010785.1 uncultured Saprospiraceae bacterium | reverse complement strand
CGGATGTGTAGGGCCGTGTCACCGTTGGACAGGAGAGTGGGAAGACTACACCAATGCAGATGATAATTTTGGTAATTTTAATACGATTAATACTTGGTGGTTCGCTAGTACCTCTTCCCAAAATTTGACGGGAGCATTGGGTGAACTAGAACCATTGACGATTAATTGTCCAGCAGCCTATAATGGTTGTACCACTGCATCAATCGACCCATCTATAACAGGCTCGCCAGCAATTAATTTTGCGGATGACAATTGTGCTTATACCTTGGATTATACTGACGTAGAAATAGCCAATACTTGTGAAGGGAAGACTATTGAAAGGACATGGGTAGCGTATTTTAATAATAATCCAAGCGATAGAAGAACTTGTATTCAAAAGCTAATTTTAGTAGCCCCAGTATTATCGAATTGTCCAAATAATGTGGTGATAGGATGTAATGATAGTCGGGTGTATTCGTGGCAAGCACCCACGATAACAGGCACCTGTGGAGGTACAGTCGTACAAACAAGTGGTCCTGCGAGTGGCAGCACTTTCCCAGAAGGCACAACGACCGTGACTTACCAAGTGGCGGATGGTTGTGGGGTGACACAGACCTGTAGTTTTACAGTGACGGTAGAATCTTCGGGTTCAGTAGATGATTTGACACTAGCTTGCCCATCAGATTATACAGGTTGTACAGACGACACGATATTGCCAAGTATAACAGGTACAGCGACGGTGAAATCAACGAACACAGGTGTTTTTGATGTAGCAGATACCAATTGTCCGTACATCATAGATTACACGGATGTATTTTTAGAAAATAGCTGTAGTGGAAAAAAGATAGAGCGAACGTGGTCCGTATATTTTGCGAATAATCCAAATGAGAGAAAAGCATGTACGCAAACGATAACCTTAGTCACTCCAGTATTATCAAATTGCCCAAGTAATGTGGTGATAGGCTGTAATGATAGTCGGGTGTATTCGTGGCAAGCACCAACCGTAACAGGCACATGTGGAGGAACCGTGGTACAGACAAATGGCCCTACGAGTGGCAGCACTTTTCCAGTAGGCACGACGACGGTGACTTACCAATTAACGAATGGATGTGGGGTGATACAGACCTGTAGTTTTACAGTAACGGTCAATACAGGACAAATTTCAGATTTATCCATTACTTGCCCACCAAATTTTGCAAGTTGTACCAACCAATCTACAGACCCAAGTAGCACAGGAACAGCTACTGTAACTACAACAAATTCAGCTTGTCCATACATTTTAGATTATTCCGACCTTTTATTGGAAGATGAATGCGCTTCGAAGACCATTCAACGAACTTGGTATGTTTATTATGCCAATAATCCAAGTCAAAGAAAGACCTGTACACAGACTATTACGATAGATGGTTTGACTTTAGCCAATTGTCCATCAGATGCAGTATTGGATTGTCAGGAAGGGAACGTTTATACTTGGCAACCACCAACGGGTGTTGGCGCTTGTGGTAGTTGTTCAGATACAGTAGAAGTAGCTAATTTTCTCTATATGGGCGAGCGAGGAGGTCACCGATATTACTGCTCAAGAACTAAGGCAACATGGCAAGATGCAAAAGCGATAGCAGAAAGCATGAATGGTTATTTAGTGGTTTTAGATGACCCAGCGGAGAACGCATTTTGTGCAGGTTTTTTAGTCAATCAATTTGCGCATATTGGTTTAACAGACGAAGGCACAGAAGGTGATTTTAGATGGATAAATGGAGCAGCAGTCAATTATACCAATTGGTTTGAGGACCAACCCAATAATCACGAAAATAAACAACACTATGGTCAATTGGTTACCGATGGAAAATGGAATGATAGTGATGGAAGTGAGGTATTGGAATACATAGTAGAGGTGCCATGTGCAGATATTCGCCAAACTTCAGGCCCATTGAATGGTAGCGCTTTTCCAAATGGTACGTCTACGGTTACTTATGAAATTGGAGATGGATGCGGTACGACAGAGACTTGTAGTTTCAATGTTACGGTGGAAGGTGGATTGACCATAGAATGTCCAAACGATGTGATTTTAGGTTGCGAAAATAGTCAAAACGGTGCTAGTTATTCTTGGACACCTCCGAAGGCAAGTAGTTGTTGCGATAATTGTCCTTCGGAGGGCCAAGATATAGCAGGCTTTGTTTATATGGGCAGCTATAATGGTCACCAATATTATTGTTCTAGAGAAAAAGCAAGTTGGGCAGCAGCAAAAGCGACAAGTGAAGCAGCGGGCGGATATTTAGCCGTCATTAATGATGCAGGCGAAAATCAATTATTAGCCAACTTCCTAACAGAACAAAGTGCATTTATTGGCTTACATGATTCAAATCAAGAAGGTCAATTTGAATGGTTGAGTGGAGAATCCATGGCCTATACAAACTGGTATCCTGGTCAACCGAATAATTATCAAGGAAGACAAGACCATGTTCGATTATTGCAGAATGGTCAATGGGACGATACCTATGCGCACGTTGAGTTGGAATACATTATGGAAATGCCATGTAGGTCTATTCAACAGATTGAAGGCCCAGCAAATGGAAGTATTTTTCCGATAGGAACGACAGATGTTGCCTACTTAATTGAAGATGCTTGTGGCAATCAAGAAATCTGTGATTTTAAAGTAACAGTTAATCCTTGCGACCAAGTGGCAGATTATTGCGGGTCTGGTAGTAGCAACACTAACTTTTTCTGGATACGCCATGTCGTATGTGGAGCTATCAATCAAGTAAGTACAAGTCAAGGAGGATATAGTGATTTTACCAATCAGCAGACAGCTATGAAAGCTGGGTCAAGTCAGACCATTATTCTATCTCCAGGTTTTGGACCAACTAAATATTACGTCAACTGGAGGGTATGGATTGATTATAATAGAGATGGTGATTTTGAGGATGTCTACGAAGAAGTGTTGACCTATCGACATTATAATATTCTGAAATTAAAGTTTACCGTACCACAACAGTGTGGAGTTGGTCCAACACGTATGAGAGTGGCGATGAAATATTTTAGTCCAGCAAATAGTTGTGAATCATTTACCTACGGAGAGGTTGAAGATTATACGGTTAATCTACAACCTTCTGGTGAAAATCTATTTGAAATTACAGGTTCTGACAGGACGAATAATGAGGTAGAAGTAGAGATAATTGAGCATGAATCTACTGCACCGATTATGGAATTATTGGTAGGTGAAAAAACAAATTTAACGATTTATCCAAATCCTGTTAGCGCGCAATTAAAAGTTGACTTGACGGATTATATTGGAGTAGCAGGACGATTACGGATTTATAATAAATTAGGACAGAAAGTAATGGAAAGAGAAATAGGATTGGAACGAGACCAGCACTTTGCCCTAGCGGTAGATAAATTACCTAATGGACTATATTTATTGAGTATAGAATCAGAAAATGGGGAAGCAATAGTTCAGAAATTTAATAAGCACTAGTAACGAGCAAAAAATAAGTTGGTCGTTTAGAGCTGATTATTTTGTGCAAGAACGAGATGAGCCCGTACGGGTGAACCGCTTGTGGACGGGATGCTTGAGGTCATAGCCTTCGCTATGCCTGCCGGTAGGCAGGAAATAACGATGTTATTGTGCAAAAGAACAGCTAGGAAAGGACTAAGTTATTCTTTACTCGTTACTTCGCTACAAAAAAGCTATTAAGACCATAGGATGTTAACATGATGAGATAAGGTGACTATATTTTTATAGTCGCCTTTCTTTTTTTATAAAGTTTATTAATGTGGATTGAGGACGTATTCTACTTTTAGACTACGGTCAGAATTAAATGAAAAGCAGGTATAAAAAATTCGATTAGAACAAGAGGTTATTATCTTTGGAAGGATACAGGGGCGAAATTTTTCAAACTAGCAAAGCCTCTCCAAAAAAGGAGAGACTTTACTGCAATAGAGAGAATCATTAAAGGCCATATTATTAACAGCAACAAAGCGCTGTATATAACAATATAAATATATTATTTTTTTTGTTATATTTTAATCTTAAGAGATATTTTTATACTTTTTTTTAAATGCTACTCAAGTTAGGAACGATGTAGAAATAGATTTACAAACCTGCCTGAGGGTCGGGCAGGTTTGTAAGTTTATTTTTTCATCGTTCCTTATTGACTATGAAATGAAATTAAACTCCAAAAGCAGCGAATATTTTTTGATTTATCGTTGGTAAATAAAATACCCCAATTCGTAGCCGATAAGCTTTTGGACAACCTAAAATTTGTCTAAACACAGAAGGGATTATATCTTTGGTCGTATGAATATTCTAACGATTAGTGGTTCTACCCGTAGTACATCGGCAAATACTCGCCTATTAGCCGCCCTTCCTTTCTTAGTGCCAAATCATGCTTTTGAACCTTATACTAAATTGGCGCAATTGCCAATTTTTAAAGCAGATTTTGACCAACATCCTTGGGATGCGGCGGTGCTTCATTGGCGAGCATCAGTAGCGGCAGCGGATGCGGTGATTATTAGCATTCCTGAATACCTGCATAACATGCCTGCCTTAATCAAAAATGGATTAGAATGGCTGTCTTCTTCGGGAGAACTAGCACAAAAACGAGTAGTTGCTATCACCTTTACCCCACATGAACCAAGAGGAGAAAAGGCGATGCAATCTTTGCTATGGACATTGCAGGCAATGAATGCCAATGTAGTCGTTTCTTTACCGTTGTATCAACAGGAAGTAAGATTTGATACAGATGGGCAGTTGATGGCAAATGAAGCGGTAGGAATGTTGGTAGAAGCGGTTCGTCTGTTGCTGACTTAATTATCAGGAACGATATGCCATACTTCATCAAATTTTCCGTTGACTCGGTGTACGCTAGTAAAGACGATTCCAGATTCCAGCGTGTATCCAAAATTATATAGCAAGTTATCTACGTTGTATCCAAAATCATGTGCAGTTAATAGTAATTGCCCATATTCTATTCCATCAAAAGAATGATTCATTAAAATTCCAGGTACTGAATAATTGCCTCCACAACACTCGAATTTAAATGGGTCATTTTCTTTTGGGGGTAAAAAGAAAAGGTCACATATGCTTTCTAGATTTACAACTTCCGAAGGCGCTGTTGGTCCCCCCAAGTAAATTTTTGACCCTATTCTACCAAAGATATTAGAATAATTACTGCCAAGATAATCGTCATCTGGTTCGATATTACGAGATAGCAAATAAACAAATGTTGGTCCACCTGGGTCAGGAGGTATCCCTTCTAAAGTATCTTGTTGAATAATCGAGAGATACCTAAGATAAAAGGTTAGGGTATCGACTGTTTTCCATTCTCCATTTTCTATAATCCAAAATCCATCTTTAAGCACTTCTTTCACTAGATAACCATTCGTATCGGCAGCAACAATTTCAATGGAGAGTGTATCAAAATTAGGTTGGCAATCCTCAATTCCATTTTCAGTCTTTAATTCATAAAAAGTATAAAGACTTTTCTGACCTACGGCTAATTGGTCAAATCGGATAGGATTTTTTAAAGCGATATTACCTTGATTTTCTGTTATTATTTCAAAGTCATCTGTTTCCAAACAACTATAAACAAGGCAACTGCTCATAAATAAAAGGAGATAAAATGTTCTCATGGTTTAATTTTTTATATAAAAGGGGAATTTTACACCAAAAGGTTGCAGGAGAAATATGGACAATAAAGCCATCTAGCCATCTTTTCAAAATCACTTTTTTATGCGGTTTCTAGTATAAATTATTTCTCTTAATACCTCTTAATGAGCATAAAAAATCCGTTGCCGAGCATGAAATTGACAACGGATTTTATTTGTAAAACAGTACCTTATTCTTTTATAATCTTTTCTACTTTTCGAGCCGTACCAGACTGCCATTCTAGCAAATAAATCCCTTTGGCGTAAGCAGAAATATCAAAAGGAAGGGTTTGCTGACCACTATTATCTGCTACTTGCACTTCTTGTAACAATCGACCATACAAATCATAAAGCCGCAATTGTTGCGCTTCTTGTTGACCACTTAACTGAACGGTTAAAGGGCCAGTAGAAGGATTAGGATATACATTTAAGGTAGTAGGAACTGAAGGGGAAGTCGAAATTCTTTCCGTAACAACTGGACTAAATCCTGCCCCACAAGTCCACGTAGCAATCGGCGACCCTAAATTATATAAAGCTCGACAATCATAATTTGCCGCATCCGCACAATAGCGAGTACCATCTTCGAAATAGAGCACGTGTTCATTATTAAATTCTACAAACACAAATTGGAAGATACCAGATTGATAGACACTAATTCGTTCGGCATTACAAGCAGTTGGATTAAGCAATTGAGCTAACCAAGGGAAAGTAGAAAAAACGTCTCCATCTCCATCCTCTATAACTATAACACCAGGGTCTGCTTCTTCAATACAAGTCACGAGAACCGCAGCTTCTGCAATACTACAAGGCGTGGCAAAATCAGCAATGACATAATCAAAATTCACTTCTTGTCCCTCTTGAGGGTTGAAATCAATACCATTGGCAAAATAAGGGTCAATGACTCGTCCGTCCGATAGTCTGATGAAATAAAATAGTCCATTGTCATCACATTCTTCAAAAAATACTTGACCGAAATGAGCCGAACAATCAGGTAGTTGACTTGTCAAATCTCCACAATTCCAAATAGTAATAGGCGCACCTAAGCCATAGGCAGCAACACAGTCATAGTTAGCTGAATTTTGGCAGTAAAATTGACCATTTTCAAAATATAATTGCTCCTCACCGAATTCATTTTGAATCAATAAAAAACTAAAAATACCTTGCTGGTAAACTTCAATAGATTCTATTGAACAATCCGTAGGATTAACGAGCGTCGATAGCCAAGGAAAATCAGAGAAAATAGTAGAAGGAGTATTCGGGGAACAACTTTGGTCAATCAACACCTCATATCTAAACGTAATTTCATCGGATTGAGGAGTGATGCCTGGCGCACCACAAAAGCCATTGCTCGTCACTTCGTAAATAGTAGAAGTGGTGGGAGTTACGGTAAAACCATCCGTTCCATTAGCTACAGCATTCGCTTGGGGATTGATTGAAATGTCTGTTAATTGAGGCGTACATGGCGTAATGGGTAGACCTCCACCGCTACCGTCATTAGGTCCGGCTGAACCTAGAGGAGGTGTTGGAAAAGTTTGCTCAGCAGGGAGAAAAATAGATTCGCCCAGACAAATAGTAAAGGTTTCAGTAATATCGCCAGCGCAATTTTCATCAATTAGTACCGCATATCTACGAGTAATTTCATCAGAATTAGCACCAATGCCGGGTGCCCCACAAAAGCCAAGGCTAGTCACTTCGTAAATAGTCGATGTTGTAGGAGCCACTATAAACTCAGGTTGGCTACTAGCGGTAGCATTAGTCGTAGGATTGATTTGGACTTCTGTTAATTGAGGCGTACAAGGTGTAATCGGAAATCCATCAGGTCCAGCTGGTCCTTGTGGCGGAGTTGGAAATGTCTCTGCGGCAGGGAGACGGACAGATTCACCGGGACAAATGGTGAAGACTTCAGTAACATCAGCCGCACAACTTTGGTCTACGATGACTTCATAAATAAAAGTCATTTCATCGGAGAAAAAGCCAAGACCTGGTGCTCCACAAGACCCAGAAATAATTACGGTAAAAGTAGTACTTTGAGTTGGTGAAACGACTACATTCTGTAAGTCATTGACCGCAATGCCCATTTCAGGGGTAAAAGTAACCGCATTTATTTGAGGAGTACAAACAAAGGGTAACATCCCATCAGGTCCAGCTGGCCCTTGAGGAGGCCTTGGAAAATCAGGGAAATCTGGAAGTGCAAGGGATTGGCCTAAGCAAATGGTAAAAGAGGCGGTAGTGGTTTGTGCTGAGGTACTAATAGATAGCCATAAAAAACTAAATACTAGTCCATAAAATAGGTGTGTAGGTTTTCTCATTTTTTGTAATTAGAGGTTATAAAAAGATTTAAAACACATATAGCCATATGGTTTTAAATATAATAATTTTTTATTGAGAGCGTGGAAATAGTCCAAAATTTGGACTACAAGGTTGGAAGGAACTGGTACTGCTAATTTCTAAGATAGTAAAAGTATTTCAAAAAGAAGATTATTGAGGAGAGAAATTTTATTAAAAGTTTGTATGCGGGTGAATAATCCGTTGGGCAATGAAATCTGTTCGGATATTTTCTGCCCAACAGATTTCAGTGGAGTTGATTAAACCTGTGATGAACAACTATAAAAGAGGGATGAATAAATAAAAAATTTCTTCTCACAAAGAAAGCGTTATTTATCCGTTGGCAATCATCCGTTGGCATTAAATGAGTTTTGCCAACGGATGCTTGCCAACGGATATTAATTGACAGTTAAAAAAGCCATATAAAATTATTCCATCTCACTTAACAAAATCTCTACTGACTTCTTCAACTGTGGGTCATCTCCATTCGCCTTACTATCTGGCGCATTTTCTACAATCACATCAGGAACCGCGGGACCATGTTCCATATTTTCGCCAGTAGCCTTCACATACCAAGCTCGAAATGGCATCCGAACAAAAGAACCATCAATCAAGCCTTGCCCACCCGTAGAAATAACTGCACCAAAGGTAGGCGTACCTACCAACGTACCAATATCTAAAGTTTTAAAAGCATGAGAGAAAATCTCCGCATTGGAATAGCTATTTTGATTACAAAGGGCTATTGAAGGCTTGGTCCAAGAAGACAAGGGTAAGCGTTCCCCATAGGGATAAGTTTCTTTGAATTTTTTGTTTTCTTTGTTTAAATCTTCGGCTGCACCGCGAGGAACCGTATAGGAATGTTGGCGTACATTTAAAACAGCCATCAGCATATCGGTCGTCCACCCACCACCATTAAAACGCACATCAATCACGATTCCTTCTTTGCCATAGCCACTCGCTGCCAATTCTCTTTCAAAGCGTTCAAAACTGGTCCAGTTCATGCCTTGAATATGGAGATAACCTAGTTTGCCATTAGAATATTTTTCTGTCAATGCCTTGCGTTCATTGACCCAAGCATCGTACAAAGCACGACGTAAAGAACTAGTTGGCCGAATAATCACCTCTTTGGAAGAGCCATTGTTAGCTATAATAGAAAGCAGGATTTTTTCATTTCTCGTTCCTTGTAAGAGGCTGTAGAAATTGGTGTTGTTCGTAATCGTTGCTCCATTTACAGCAGTGATAATATCTCCAATATTTAAAGTGCTTTCTGTACGACTAGCAGGGCTATTAGCAATGACTTTAGTGATTTTAACACCATTGTTTAGTGGCATAACTTCTATGCCTAATAAGCCCGTACTTTCTCGCTGTGTTTCTTCTGGCGAAGAGCCGTATAGTCCCATATGGCTGGCATTGAGTTGCCCCAACATTTCGTTGGTCATATCTCGGAAATCTTGCGAAGTGGAAGCAGCTAATGCTCTAGCTTTATATTTATCTCGAAGCGCGGTCCAACTCTGTCCATGGAATTGAGGGTCATAAAATCCTGCATTTAAGCTACGCCAAGTTTCTTCAAAAACTTGAGTTCTTTCAGCTGCGTGATGAATGTCCATTTTGGCGCTAAACGGTAAGGTTTCAGGCTTTGGTTTGTCTGCATCTGCTTTGAAATTAGCTATCGTACCACCGCTTTTGATGTAGTATAGTTTTTTGCCAGCTTTATCAAAGGAGATATTTCCAATTTTTCCATTGCTTAATACAGTTTTGAGTTCGCTACCATCCCATTTTACTTTCATAAATTCGGGGTCACCGACAGAGCCTGCCCGACCAGAATTGAAAGTCGTGAAAAAGAAAGTTTCGCCATTTTTACTGATAACTAAATCCCCTTCATTACCAGGTAAGCGAGTTACTTGAACAATACGTTGGTAAATATTGTCGAAATCAATTTGGATGGGTTCGACTTTTTCTGTTTTATCTTTATCCTTCTTTTTATCTTTCTCCTTATCGTCCTTCTTTTCTGGTTCGTCATATTCGGATTCTTCCCAATCCACTTTAGTTTTTTCCCAATCTTCTTTTTTTAACCAAACAAACCAAAGGTCAGCATCGCCATTATTTCGAATAGAGACAAAGCCCAATTTGCTGCCATCCGCACTCCATTTAGGCGAATAATCTCCTCTTGGGTGCATGCTGACGTTATGTGGTTCGCTTTTACCGTCGGCAGCATGGATATAAATTTCTTCATTAAAATTTAAGTCTTCGTAGGCATAAGCTAACCATTTACTATCAGGACTCCACTCGATGCCTTCGGGAATATCCCAACCATCTAGCAGGGTGATTTCATTGGACAAAGCACCGTTTGCACTGATATCAGCGACTACCATTTTTCCTCTTCCTTTCACCATGACTAATTTTTTTCTATCGGGAGAAAGGGCAATTTGCGTTTCTTCTTCGGCCGTATTGGTAACTGCTTTAATGCTCAATTTGAAGGTCTTAAATAAATCGACAGTAGCCGTATCAGCGGATTGCGCAAGGAATACATCTTTGTTCCCATTTCTATCTGATATAAAAATTAGAGTAGAGTCATTGAGCCAAGTCATATCTTGGTCTCTTGCAGGGTTTTTAGTGATTTGAACCGTACGTTTTCGGTCCTTATGATTTGGGGTGACGAAGAGTTCCCCACGAACTTCTATCGCTAAATATTTCCCATTGGGAGAAATCGCATAATCTCTAGCACTTTTGGTATAGGTTTTATGTTCTATCGGGTCAAAACGATAATCTTCGGTTACTTGTACGGCTATTTTTTGAGGAGTTGCTCCTACTTGAGCATTCATGGTATATATCGAAGTACCTCTGCTAAAAACAATTTTTTGACCATTTTGACTTACGTCGAAATAGCGAATACCTTCGTCTGTGAAGTTGGTCAAAGCGGTCGGTTCACCTGTAGTTTTACCATTGGCATCGATACCAATTTGATAAATATTATACCGACCATTTTTTGCACTTAGAAAATAGAGGGTTTGGTCATTGCCCCAATCTGCGTAGACATCTTGCGCAGCAAAATTGGTGATGGTTTGATAGGTTTTGTTTTGAGTATCGTATAATAAAATGTTACGATTTGCAGGTCCAGTATAAGCTTCTCTAGCCAAACGGCAATTCCCTTGAATAAAAGAGATAAAGCGACCGTTAGGAGATACCTTTGGATTGAAGCCAGTTGTATTTAATAGCCTATAAGGGGTGCCACCAGTAGCACTGACCTGATGAATTTCTTGTTCTCTTTCTACTTGAATAAAATTTCTTCTAGTGGTAAATAGCACATTACCTTGATGGTCAAAAGAAGGCGCACTATCCGAGGTTGAATGATGGGTTAAGCGCATCGGACGACTACCATTTGCTTTAATAGAAAAAATATCATTATTGCCATAGCGATTGCCTTGGAAAACAATGTTTTGTCCGTCAGGACTCCATTGTGGATGGCTTTCATAACTTTCGTGGATGGTCAATCTTCGAGCCGTACCACCATTGGCATCGACGGTCCAAATATCTCCTTGGTAGGAGAGGGCTATCTGATTGCCATCAGGGCTAAGTGCTGGAAATCTAAGAATAGTGAGGTCTTCTTGTGCGGTTAAATGAATGTGTAGTAGGCAGAAAAAGAAAACCCTCATTATCGTATGTCGGGTGTTTTGGTTCATCAATAATTAATTTTTGTCGGTTAGAAAATTAAGAACGCCTAAAGATAGGAAAACCTTTGTATTCTAACGGTCTATGCGAATGGTATAACTATTTAATGGAATAATTTTTGGTTGTAATTAGAGTAAAATAGCTAAAAATTAAGTATAAAAAATATGTTTTTAAAATTATGGAATAAGTTGGCAAATGTAGGGATAGCTAAGGGGGAATTAGAAAGTCGAGAAGCTATTAAAGTTCGAGTACTAAATCAGTTGAGTTTAGTAGGTATAGTTTTTTCATTTTTGTTATTTTTTGCGGTAGTAATCATACTTGGTAATCCATTCGTAGCTTTTATGAATTTTATTTCTGCTGGCTTTGGTGTTTTTATATTGTTACTTAATTATCATCAATTTTTTAATTTAGCAAGAAACATAGCTTGTTTTTTATTTCCCCTATGGATAGGAATTGTTATTGTTAATATCCCCAATTATAGTATTGGAGAACATTCTGTTTTTATAATCACTACTTTTATTGCGCTCATGCAATATGAATGGCAAATAAAATACAAAGTAGCATGTGTCACTTGGAATATTCTTTTACTGACAGGTTCTATGGCATACCTCAGCTCTAAAACGGATATTTACATGGACCCAATAGGGGTAATAATATTAACAATTTGCCTCTTAATCTGTCTAAGTCTTTTAGTAACCTTTTATCAAATTAACATACAATCAGTTGTGCAACAAAAAGGCAAGTTAGTACAACAACTTCAGCTTAAAAATAAGGAATTAGAAAGATTCGCTTATATCACTTCTCACGATTTGAAAGAACCAGTAAAGAACATTGAAGGTTTTTCAAGTCTATTACAAAAAATGCTAAAAAAAGAGGAGGAAACAGAAAAAAATCAATTAGCAGGTATGATTAATGATTCCGCTAAGCGGATGTCTACATTAATTGAATCTATTTTGAAGTTTTCTAAAATAGAGCAGGCTGATTTAACCTACGAATCAGTAGATTTGAATACCATAATCCAAGAGTTTAAAGCATCTCATCAACTTTTTTTAGAGCAGAAACGAGCGGTTATAGAATACAATGAATTACCCCAAATTAATGGGAATAAAGTCTATTTATCTCTACTCTTTCAAAATCTGTTAGAAAATGCCATCAAGTATAATGAATCGGATATCCCCATCGTAAAAATATTTTCCTATCAAAATAAAGAGCACATCCATTTAGTCATAGATGATAATGGTATCGGAATTAATAATGAGTATAAAGACTACATATTTGAACCCTTTAGACGGCTACAAAACCGTGGTAAATATAAGGGGACGGGACTGGGCTTAGCCATTTGTAAAAAGATAGTCGAAAACCATTCGGGTAAAATTTGGGTAGAATCAACTGAGATAGGGTGCCAATTTAATATTCAGTTACCTGAAAATAGCAATCCTGCCATTTTGAATTAGAAAATATTGCTTTTTAAAGTTCAAGTTCAAGAATCAAGTTCAAGTTCAAACTTTAAGCCTCCATTCGAAGGGAATTGGAGACCATGAATTATCTATAATTTATTGGTTTTGAATTTCACATAAGCCCCTAAAAATAACGAGTATATTTTTTAAGCAATTATTTTTTTGCACAAAAATTAAGGTTTTGCACGAATTTTTTCCCCCGCTGGCGGGGGGCTGGAAAAGTACAAAATTGTTCAAATTCCCCCCCTAACCCCCGCCAGCGGGGGAATTCACATTTTATTAGGTTTTCAAATTTTAGATTTTACTTGTGAGACAGCCTCATTAGTCAATGCAGTTTTGATATTTTATGAGATGGTATTTATATTTTTCGAGCCACTATTTGCAAGATAATAGGCGAATAAATAAAGCCATCTTTATTACTTTCTTGCGTTTTAAAGAAAGTATTGGCTTCTAAATATTCTTCTTGCGTCATCAAACCTTGCTCTACAAAAATAGGAGCAAAGTCTTCGTGTGCTTCTCGCCACCATTGCCACAAACGATGACCAACAGGGGCGAATCCACCTACACAAGTTTGATGCTCTAATTTAAACCCTGCGTCCAATAATAGCTGTGGTAAATACGTACCGATTTGTGCATCGCCATCATTGGTTAGATAGAAATTGTGCCAGCCTCTGGTATTGGCTAAAAAGCCTTTGTTAGGAGGCGAAGATAAAACGTTGTTGAGGGTGAGATATTCCATTGCCGCAAAGACACCACCGGGGTTTAATTTTTGATAAATAGCATCAATTACTTTCTTTAAATCAGGAATTAAAAAAGCTAAAACCCATCGACAAAAAGCGCCATCAAACTTATCAGGATGATTCAATAAATTAAGTACATCTTCATAAAGTGGTTTAACGTTTTTGACTTGTTTTTGCTCGATTTGATGTTTTAAATATTTTTGATATAAAGTCGCTTTATCCAAAGCCGTAATTTGTGCATTAGGACAATGTTTAGCTATTTCAAAAGTGGTAAAACCGGGACCACAACCAAAATCCAAAATGGTTTTACAGTTGGGCAAATTTGCTTGTTTAATCAACTGTGCAGTTTCTGGTTGCCAAGCGGTATGTTGTCGGTCAAGTCGGGTTACTTCTTTTTGGTGAACACCTAAGAAATAGTCTTCCATTGTGTGATAATTTGAAAAGGGCTAAAATCTGCAAGATAGGAAATTTTAGTGCTTTTTTGAACGATGAATGATGAATGATGAATGATGAATTCGGTGATTTACCCAATTCATCGTTCATCGTTCAAAAGCTATCTGAATAATGGTATTTATAAAGAACATGGTATCGGTCGTTCCCCCATTTCATATTTCTCCATTAATTCTTTTAGTCTTTCTTCAAAATTTTCAGGTTCTGCTTCTAATCGAGCCA
>CALLVC010000112.1 GCA_938010785.1 uncultured Saprospiraceae bacterium | reverse complement strand
CCCAAATTGGCGTCTGTGTAGAAAGAAATCTCTGCTGAATCAAGCTTGGTTCATAATTCTGATGAATTACGGACAAATCAATTTTCCCCAATTTTTTAGTATCCCAAAAAAAATCTCCCTTCAGATAGTAATCTCCTGTGTGATTTAATATCTTGTCATCATTTGCCTGTATCCCTAACCCTAAATGAGCATAAGTATTAATTTTTAATCTTTCAGAAGGCGTAAATTGCATTTTCCCAAAAAGAAAAAGCGTGTTTATCTTTGAATTGAAAGGTTCTTGCGTAAGGTCCGTATAGGTATGTGTGATACCTGCTTCGATTAAATCTTTCTGGTCAATTTTCTCTGCTACATTTGCTCCATAAACACTAGCCTCGTTCTCTTTTGCCAACTTAAAAGTCCGAAGGCTAAAAGTGTTTTCTATCTGATTGGTTTGTATAAAACTTCTAACTCCACGGTCGTCTTGAATGAAGTCAGACAAATAAGCGGTCGTGTCTATATCTGAATATTTATAGGTGTTTTTCCGAATGGATAAATTGTGCTTTAAGGTAAACTTACGTCCTGTTGTAGGTAATTGAGGGACAACCGCTTGCGGAGGAGGAGGTCCTTGTCTTGGTCGTTGAGGATTTTTAGGCCCATTTGGCCTTCCTTTATTTCCAATCGAAGGGTTCTTTGGTGTACCTTTAGTTGGTTGGATTTCTGCTGAGTTACTTTTTATAGTATCTGGAATTGTGTCTGTGATTGTCGGCTCCAAAGCCTTGAGCGAATCTTCAATAGTAACTGGTTCAGGCATTTCCAGCGATTCCGTTTTTAGGGAATCTGGAATCGTATCTTTTACTGCTGTCACCAAGGCTCTGAGGGAATCTTCTCTAGTTGGTTCTGGTATTTTTGTTTTTGGTGTCTTTTGTAAAATATAAAATTGGGTATAATTATAATCTCTTTCAAAATACCGAGATTCCCCCGTTTCTGTATTGACGGGTCGCCCTGCAGGAATTGTAGTGACGCGTTGCCCCCCTCTAATTACTCTTTTTGCAAAATTAGGGTCATCTAAATTTCCCCCTCCATTTTCCTTTTGTTGAATCGTGTTAGTGGTCGCACTAAAAAAACTACGGTATTTTTGATTTTTTGATTGATAATTGAAGGTTGCCGAAAATGCGTTCGCGCGGGCGTCTTGGTTGGTATACTGCCCTAAGTTTCTAATATTTTTGTAATATATGCCCATATCGGCACGCTTTCCGACGGGCTTTCCTAAATTGGCATTAAAAGAGGTTCTTTCTTGATTGGCTTGAGAAAAATAGATATCAGAATAAACCTTTTCTAAATTATAATATGGAATATCTTCTGGTTTGGTCTTGTACAAATCATAATTATGAAATCCTGCATCAAAACCTTTATGAAATCTTGGTTGATAGACTATTTGGCGATGTGCCGACCCCAAATTTCCAAGATGAACATACTCATATTCCGCTTGTCGAACAGGGTCGTAAATATGAAAATTAAGCATGCTACTATCCTGAAATTGTTCCTTTTTTTCAGCATTATCAGCATAATAAATAAAGACATCTTTGTTTAAGGTATCTCTAGAAGGGTCTTTTGCAAAAGACTCCCCTGTTGAACCTCTGGCTCCGCTACGATTGCCACCAAAATTATTCCCTTGGCTTCCTCTACTACTTCCAGGGTATTGGCCGAATAGACTAGCAGCTATTAAAATAAAAAATAGCGTAGTTAAAAGTCGTAAAAAAACAGAACCTAAACTCAATGTATCTATACTAAGTTGCCACTGCTCCTGCCTAAAATCTGACCAATACTTACCTTTCAATAATTAATTTTTTGGTTAAATGAAATCGTTCGCTGCGCAAAGATAAAAAGTAAACACCTTCAGACAGGGAATTTGGTAATAAAATGGAAAAATCATTTTTTCCAACTTGCAAATTTTGATATTGCCAGTTGTCTATGGCTTGCCCATTTACATTCATTAACGAAACAGAAAGGTCGTCTAATACCTCTGAAAGGTTAACGATAAGTGAAGCATGGTCACTTGCAGGATTTGGACTGATTTGTACCTCATTAAAGACACCAAAGTCACCTGTTGAGGTCGTCACACTACATACCTGACTTTCTAAACAATTATTTGTTCTGCCTTGCCCCGCACAATTATCGGCCATGCCTTCAAAAACAAATAGACCTGACTGCATATCCGAAATCAAAATATTGCCAGAAGGCAAAAAAGGAAAGACTCCCCAAGCCCCTTCGTAGCGGGTTCTATCGACCTCTGGATAAGTGTCATAATACCGCACTAATTGGGGGTTTTGTTGGTCGGATATATCATAAACTCTCAAACCATCATAATAATAAGAAGTGTATAAATAATCACAAGCAACAATCAAATTATGCGCTATGCTATTGACATTTTCTACCTGCGCATCAAAGGTTTTACCAACCTCCAAATCACATAAATTATTCACATCCAGTACCTTAAGGTCTCTTCCATGATTTTCATCTGCAAAATAATAGGTATTACAATCCGTAGAAATCCAACCAGAATGGTTATAACCACGAGCAGGATAATCTGTTAAAGAGTTGATTAGCACAGGATTTGCCGCATCGGTGAAATCTGCTACTATTAATCCAGAATTTCCAGTATTTAGGAATGCTATATTATTTTCAAAATAACCATCGTGAAAATAACGAAAATCGCCATTGGCAAAATCTGAAATACGTCCCATTAAGACTGGATTATTGGGGGATGATATATCAAAAGTGGTCACTTCGCCTCCCATAGCGTACAATCTTGCATTCGCTTTATCGACAAAAATATTATGCGCTTGATTAATTAAGTTATTATCAACCACGGATATGGTATCTGGCAACTGATTCATATCCACTATCTGAAAACTGGTCCCCCCTTCATCTGCTACCACATATAAATAGCCTTGATAATCATCATAATCTCTGTGGATAATTGCGGCCCCTGTGCTCCGCCCTCGAACAAAAAATGCTTCAAAAGGATTGGTAGGGTCTGTTACATCTATAAAATGCGTACCGTCCGTACTGCCAATGATGGCATATTCATGGTCATTGATAGCATAGCCCCAAATTTCATTGTAAATATTATTGTGCGCAAATGACCCAACCAAGGTAGTATCTGACCATTGACCCAATACTTTTGCTTCTTCTGCTTGGGCAAAAAGACAAGAGGTCTTTAGTAAAAATAGCGTTGTAAAAACTAAGATTCTTTTCATTTTCCAAAGATAATTACCTTAAAAAGTATCCGCAACCTAAAATGTACTTTGTGTCGGTCGTTTTTTATTTTTAATGAAAAATGAGTAAATTTACTTAACCAAAAAAAACAACATGAACCGATTAAACATTTGTACCTTCGCTATCTTTCTGTTCTTCTGTCCCACCGATTGATTATTTAAGCCAATTAGGTGATGCTTTAGTAAATATAGTAGAAAAAGTAATGGCTATGCGATAAGATGTTTTACAAAAACAATTCAAATGTTGCACGATGAAAACGAAATTTTCTCACCTAAAAATAAATAACCTTGCTCTTGAATTAAAACCATCCTTCCAGATTATTCGATTATATTTTGTGCAAAGACATGGTTCGACAACTCCCATAAATACCTAACCAAACTAAAACCAAGGCACAAAGTGCAGCAATATAAAAACAAGCATAACAAAAAATATTCAAAGCATCGCCCGTAACGCCAAGTCCTCTGTCCGAAGTAAATGGTGCTGTTTGATACCCTAGCGTATTGCCCCATAGCATGATTATCGCTAAATAAAATAAAGCCTTAGTCGCTTTGGCACTTAAGGTCAAAAATGGACTAATGCCTGCTATCGCCAATACAAAAATACCATTCATAATCGGGCCTAGATGGGCATTCCGCCAAAGCTCTTTGGTTTCAGGTAAGTCGAATGCTAATGGTGGAATTGGCCATAATTCTAAATAACCTGCCAAAGCTATCACCCATGCCATGCCACCAATCAGCCCAATCCCTATAACGAGGAAACTGTGAAAAATAAGTTTTACTCTTTGTTGAGTAGATAAATGAAATTCGTTTTGAATCGACATAAGTTATTTTTTCTAATTCCTAAAAAAATATAATACCCTTTTACAGCATGAAGAAAAGGAATTCTGATATTATTTTTTACTTTTAGCCTACATTTCATCTAACTATTTCAACGGCTAATGGAAAATTCATCTGAAACCACATCAACAAAAGAGACAGATTACCTAATAATTGGAGCAGGTGCAATGGGTATTGCTTTCGCTGATGAAATTTTCACCCGTAAGCCTAATTTAAAATTAACTATTGTAGACCGCAGAGCAAAAGCTGGTGGACATTGGAATAATGCTTACCCTTTTGTCAGACTCCATCAACCAGCAGCTTTTTATGGTGTTAATTCACTTCAATTAGGAGATGGTAGTAATGACTTGTCTTCCAAGTCCGAATTAGTGGCGTATTACGAAGCAATCATTGCCAAATTTAAAGCTAGTGGAAGAGTCGAATTTCTAAGCCAGCACAATTATTTAGGTAATGGACAGGTAGTTAACTTACAAAATCCTACCAATAAAACAACTTATAAAATCAATAAAAAGTTGGTCGATGCTACTTATATGAATGTGGAGGTACCTTCTACTCACAGTCCCAAATATATAGTGGATGAAGGGGTCACTTTGGCTCCTATCAATGAGTTGGTTCACCAATATGACCAGTGGAATCATTTTTATGTAATCGGCAATGGAAAAACGGGAATAGATGCCGTCTTGTATTTAATTTCAAAAGGAGTGCCTACTGCTAACATTCATTGGATAAAACCTAACGAAGCCTGGTTGTTCAATCGAGAAGCTCTACAAGTTGGGAAAGTAGCAAAAAGAGTCCTAGAGCATGGAGATTATATGAAAAAGGCAAAAGATTCTCATGATGTTTTTTTAGCAATTGAAAAAACTGGTGGCATTTTTCGGATTGATGAGCAACTAACTCCTAAAAAATGGCGTTGCGGTACGGTCAGTCCAGCGGAAATAGTTCAACTGCGAACCATTAAAAATGTCATTAGAAAAGGTAGAGTTCAACGAATTACAACAACTGAAATTCAATTGCAAAAAGGAAACGTTCCCTATTCCGACCGCACTTTATTTGTAGACTGTTCTGCCAATGCACTTGCTAAACGCCCAACAGTCCCCGTGTTTTCAAACAATAAAATTACCCTGCAATCTGTATTATTTTGCCAACAAGTTTTTAGTGCAGCGGTAATTGCTAGACTAGAATTAGCCAATTTGAGTGATAACAATCGAAATCAAGTCATCCCTGTCCCTCATCCTGAGTTGACGGAAGATTGGCCGTCAGCACTCTCCGTAAGTTTAGAGAATTTGTTATTGATGCATCGCATTATGCCAATGTGGATGTATCGCGCTAGATTAAATTTCATGAGCCATGAATCGCTGCTAAATTATTTCAGGTATGCCACAAAAGCTATTTTTTTAACGCCTAGTGTAAAAAAAGCTGCTCAACGGATGGCAACTAAGTAACGATAAAAGAATAAATATCCGTTGTCTTACACCACTTTTTATCATAATATCATTTAATCAACTGTCCTTTACAAATTCAATTTCGACTTTTCTACCTTTACAAAAATCTTCCTACGATTTTCCCTTCTTTATAATTCAATCAATTTACTATCTTTGCCCCTCATTCAAAATCATATAACTACACCTTATGTCGAACGAAAAAGTAATCTTCTCGATGGAACGGGTCACCAAAACGTACCCACCTAAAAAACAGGTCTTAAAAAATATCTGGTTATCCTTTTTTTATGGCGCTAAAATCGGCGTTTTAGGGCTCAATGGTTCTGGAAAGTCTTCCTTGCTCAAAATTATTGCAGGAATTGATACCAATTTTGAAGGTCATGTAGTTTTTGATAAAGCGTATAAAATAGGTTATCTAGAGCAAGAACCTACTTTGGATGAAACTAAAACAGTTCGTCAAGTAGTGGAAGAAGGGGTACAAGAAGTGGTAGATACCTTGAAAGAATACGAGGAATTAAATGCCAAATTTGCGGAACCAATGAGTGATGATGAAATGACCGCCCTCATTGAAAAGCAAGGTGAATTGACAGACAAATTAGATCATTTAAATGCTTGGGAATTAGACAATCGCTTGAATACCGCAATGGATGCACTTCGTTGTCCAGAAGATGATAAATCAGTGGCTGTTTTATCCGGTGGAGAGCGTCGTCGGGTCGCTTTGTGTCGGTTATTATTGAGCAATCCTGACATTTTACTATTGGATGAGCCTACCAACCACTTGGATGCAGAAAGTGTGCATTGGTTGGAGCAATATTTACAAAACTTCCCTGGCACCGTGATTGCGGTGACACACGACCGTTATTTCTTAGACAATGTAGCTGGTTGGATTTTAGAATTAGACCGTGGAGAAGGGATTCCTTGGAAAGGAAATTATTCTTCTTGGTTAGACCAAAAAGCAAAACGCCTAGCACAAGAAGAAAAGACAGAGAGCAAGCGTCGAAAGACTTTAGAACGAGAGTTGGAATGGGTTAAAATGGCGCCAAAAGGTCGTCGGGCAAAAGGAAAGGCTCGTTTGAATGCCTATGATAAATTGGCCAACGAAGATGTCAAAGCAAAAGAAAAGAATTTAGAAATATTTATTCCGCCGGGTGAAAGATTAGGTGACTTAGTGATTGAAGCAGAAAATATCACTAAAGCTTACGGCGATAAATTATTATACGAAAACCTTAGTTTTTCTATTCCACGAAATGGGATTGTCGGAGTGGTTGGCGCAAATGGTGTAGGTAAGAGTACCTTATTCAAAATCATGATGGGCTTGGAAAAACCAGATAGTGGGACCATCAAAGTAGGCCCAACTGTAGATATTTCTTATGTGGACCAAAGTCATAAAGATTTATTGCCTGACAAAACGATTTATGAAATTGTTTCTGGTGGAAATGACATCATTAAAGTAGGTAATTCAGAAGTTAATGCTCGTGCCTACCTTAGTAAATTTAATTTTGGCGGTAGCGACCAGCAGAAAAAGTTGGCGGTGTTATCAGGTGGAGAAAGAAATCGAGTCCATTTAGCTATGACGCTAAAAAACGGGGGGAATTTGATTTTATTAGATGAGCCGACCAACGATATAGATGTCAATACGCTTCGTGCTTTAGAGGAAGCAATTGACAATTTTGCAGGTTGTGCAGTCATCATTTCTCACGACCGTTGGTTTATCGACCGTTTAGCTACGCATATTTTAGCTTTCGAAAATAATAGTGAAGTTGTCTTTTTTGAAGGCAATTATTCAGATTATGAAGCGAATCGTAAGGAAAGATTAGGAGATGTGGCGCCAAAGCGACCGAGATTTAAGAATGTGATAAACTAGATGCTGGACACTGGATACTGGTTTGGGATTAAACTGAACCAGTATCTGGTAATTAACTATTTGCTAACCGCAGACTTTCGTAATTTTTGTAAAAATGGAGAAGCAAAAATGAAGTCTTGTAATATTTCATTCGTGCTTTCCAAAACTTCTTCTTTGGTACCTTGCCAAGCCACATGACCAAGATTTAATAAAACAATAGTATCCCCTATCTCCATCACAGAGTTCATATCATGTGTATTGATGACGGTGGTAATGTTATTTTCTACGGTAATATCCTTAATTAATTTATCAATAATAATTGACGTTTTTGGGTCTAATCCAGAATTCGGCTCATCACAAAAAAGATATTTAGGTTTTAGTACAATCGACCTAGCAATCCCTACCCGCTTTTGCATCCCTCCACTAATTTCAGATGGATATTTATTATTAGCTCCTGTCAAAGTCACTCGTTCCAAACAATAATTGACTCGTTCTAGCTTTTCCTTTTTGGTCAACTTGGTAAACATATCCAAAGGGAATTTTACATTTTGTTCTACAGTCAAAGAATCAAATAATGCATTTCCTTGAAATAACATTCCAACTTCCATTCGTAAGGCTCTGAGCTCTTTTTTATTAAGGTTATTGAAATTAGTATCGTTATACCAAATATTTCCTGATGTTGGTTTGAATAAACCTACTAACAATTTCAATAAAACCGTCTTACCAGCTCCACTTTTTCCGATAATCACATTGGTTTTCCCCTGCTCAAAAGTGGTGGTTATCCCTTTTAAGACTTTGGTTTCCCCAAAAGACTTATGTATATTTTCTGCTCTAATCATAACAGGATGACAGGATTTTTGTAGGTCGTACTTATTAGATGTACGCTAGGTCGTGTGCTTAGACTTTAATGCCTACGGTTTTATAATTTCTATTGCTATTGCTTGCTACTACCTACCCCGTCAACAACACCGCTACCACTAAATCTGCTACTAGAATTAGTATATCGCTGTATACAACTGCTTGTGTACTTGCTTCTCCTAATTCGATACTTCCTCCTGTTACGTAATAACCTTGGTAACAGGAAACGGAGGTTAAGATAAAGGCAAAAACCATTGCTTTCACATACATCATCAAAACATAGTTGGCGACAAAGAAGGACCGAACACCTCTAACATATTCGGGGTCTGTCAACTGCCCAAAAGGAACAGCGGCAATATAGCCTCCAACAATACTGATGATAGCTGCTAAGCTCACTAATAAAGGAATAATTACTACTGCTGCAATTAATTTTGGAAGAATAAGATAAGCTGCGGTGTTTACGCCCATTAATTCCATCGCGTCAATATGCTCTTTTTGACGCATACCTCCTAATTCGGATGCCATATTTGACCCGACTTTCCCCGCTAAAACAAGACAGGTTATGGTCGGTGCCAATTCGATAATCGTAATGTCTCGAACAATGTAGCCGATGTAGTACCGTGGAATCAAGCCACCGCTCAATTGGTCAGAGAATTGTACCGCCGTTACCGCTCCAATAAAGATTGCAATTAACCCCACAATCACCAATGAACCAATGCCTATATCGTTCATCTGACGCATTGTTTCTTTCCAATACATCGAGAACTTTTCAGGTCGTGAAAAGGCAGTCCTCATCAAGGTCAAATAACGGCCAAAATGGTATAATATATTTAAGTTCATTTTTTATTGATAAACAACTGTTTTAGAACGCCAAAAGTAGGATATTTTTATTAGACTTGTTACGCTTTAAAATTACACTTCTAGGAAAATGTCTTTTCCCGCTATTTTTTTCAAAAAAAAATGATTCTTTGCTCTAAACGACCAACTTATTTTTTGCTCGATACTGAAATTGAGATTTTGCTGGAAGGTCAAAACCCTTGTTTTAGAAAATCATAGATTTTTCGAGTCCACTCTTTTTTCGTTCTATCTAATTTGTCTAAGTATTTAGAAAAATAGGCTTTCTTGTTTGGCCAAAAAGAGGATGAACTGCAAAAAATAAAATTATAAAGTACATTTCTTTGAGGATAAGTCTAGTCAATTCCCTAAACACTACCCACTACTTTATTAGCTTCCTATTTATTTTAAAATGGCATATAACACCCTCTTGAATTAAGTTCAAAAAGTTTAATATTTCTCTTTGCCTTGAATTAGATAAAAGCCTTCAATTGAGAAATTCTTAATTATTAGGGCATTAAATATTAAAAAATATAAAAATATCCAATAAATTTTTATATTTGCATTCTTGTTACGTAGAATATTTTGTTTCTACATACACCTTGTTGCAGCCCCAGACCTTGTTAATTTTTCTAATTTTTGTGAGGAATCTTATTTCCCAAAAGACTTTTCCTCCAAAAATCTTCCCAACCGATACTTATAAAGTACAGAATTATCTCAAAATTCTTTCGACACTAGAATCACTAAATCAAAATATTGCTAGGACAATAATTGGTCCTATCTACCTTTTTCTTTTTCACAAAAAGATAATGTAGGAATTTTAGCCTAGTGCTAAAAATTAATATTGTGGTTTACTATCAATTATAATTCTATGAAAATTCCCTAAAATAGTTGATTCGATTTTAAAGTCGAATCAACTTGGGAAGTTATAAAAGAACCTATAATTATTAATCTTTTTGGACATGTTTATCAAAGTAGTTGACATTTATATAGTCCCAACGGGACGACATTTTCTAACCTAGGGCGCAAGCCCCAGGGGCATTAATAAAAGCACTACCTAAAGCCCCGAAGTGGGCGACATAATAAGAATCGGTCTGTTTATGTCGCACTTTCAGCGCTCTTAGTCCTGATAAGTTAGTTTATCAATCTTAGGGCTTGCGCCCTAAGTTATTATATTTCGCTCCGTTGGAGCTAGAAATAGGAATACAAATTTGCTCCTTTACATTTGAACATACTAACCTAAAAGAA
>CALLVC010000111.1 GCA_938010785.1 uncultured Saprospiraceae bacterium | reverse complement strand
TAGAAGATGAAAAAATTGAAAAGGTCGGTCAGAATTTAAAATACGATTGTATTATTTTAAAATGGTATGGCGTAGAAGTGGCAGGCGCTTTTTTTGATACGATGTTGGCGCATTATCTAATCGAGCCAGAGATGCGTCATAATATGGATTATCTGGCAGAGACTTATTTAAAATATCAACCTGTTTCTATTACGACTTTGATTGGTAAAAAGGGAAAAAATCAAATGAGTATGCGCCAAGTTCCCGTGGAAAAGGTCGTGGAATATGCAGGGGAAGATGCAGATATTACTTTGCAATTAGGGGAATATTTTAGACCTAAATTAAAGGAAGAAGGTCTGGAAAAACTCTATGAGGAAATGGAAGAACCTTTGATGAAAGTGTTGGTAGATTTAGAGTACAACGGCATTAATCTAGATGTCGAATACTTAGAAAAATATTCTAAAGAATTAGATGTTTTAATTAAAGAACAGCAAGCTGAGATTTATAAAGATGCAGATAGCACTTTTAATATTTCTTCTCCCAAACAAGTTGGGGAAGTTTTATTTGATAAAATGCAATTGCCTTATCGTTGGAAAAAAACAAAATCAGGACAGTATTCCACCAGTGAGGAAAAATTGACGGAGATGGCGGCAGATTTTGAGATTGTCAATAAGATTTTAAAATACCGTAGTTATTCTAAACTGAAATCTACTTATGTGGATGCCTTACCAAATATGGTAAATCCTAAAACGGGCAGAGTCCATAGTTCTTTTAATCAAGCCTTGACGGCAACGGGGCGTTTGAGTTCTAATAACCCCAACTTACAGAATATTCCTATCCGTACCCCAGAGGGTAGGAGAGTGCGAGAAGCGTTTGTGCCAAGAGGAGAAGACTATATTTTATTAGCAGCGGATTATTCTCAAATTGAATTACGATTAATAGCAGAATTGAGTGGAGATGAGGCGATGTTGGATGCCTTTCAGAATGGACATGATATTCACCAAGCAACGGCGGCGAGAGTTTATGATAAGTCCTTAGAAGAAGTAACGCCTGATGAAAGACGTAATGCTAAAACAGTTAACTTTAGTATTATCTACGGAGCAGGAGCGACCAATTTATCTCAGCAATTAGGCATTCCAAGAAAAGAAGCAAGTGATTTAATTAAAAGATATTTTGCCCGTTACCAAGGACTGAAAACCTACATGGATAAAGTGGTAGAAAAGGCGAGAGAAGATGGCTATGTGACGACCTTAATGGGCAGGAGAAGACACCTTCGAGATATTAACTCTAAAAACGGCATGATTCGAAGTCATGCAGAGCGAAATGCCGTCAATACACCGATTCAAGGTACAGCCGCGGATATGATTAAAATGGCCATGATTAAAGTGCAGAAGGCTTTAAAAGATGGAAATTACAAAACCAAAATGATTTTGCAAGTGCATGATGAATTGGTTTTTGATTTATATAAACCTGAAATGGAGGAAGTCATGCCAATTATCGAACAGAATATGAAAGACGCAATGCCAGGGCTGAAAGTGCCTATTTTGGTGGGAATGGACACTGGGGAGAATTGGTTGGAGGCGCATTAATCGCAAACCATAAGCTGTATATAATAGTGCATACTTTTATTGAAAATTTAATAAAGGTAGTATTATACAAATTTAGCTAATAATGCGAATCAGGGGTAGAAAGAAATACTGATTTTTAGTTGGTTAGAACCTAAATCATGGTGATTTTAAAAATCACCATGATTTAATCATTTGATAATCAGCAACATTTAAAATCCTACCCCTGATTCGCATTAATAATATAAATCAAAAAAAACTCTAGACTTTTTGAAGCTCTGGAGTTTTTTTGTGCAAACTGCTCACTGCAAACTGCCGACTGACATCATCCCTTATAAAAAATCCATTTTGCCATTTCTGAAAAAGTAGCTTTCTTTCCATACAAAAAGATACCTACTCGGTAAATCCGTCCAGCAAACCATACAAAAAATATGGTCGTGGCAATAAGTACCACTAAGGATAAACCCACCTGCCATAAAGGAGGGTCAAAAGCCAACCTTGCGGGCATAATAAAAGGGGAAGATATTGGAAAGATAGAGGCCCAAACGGCTAAAGTCCCATTCGGGGCATTCATTACTGGGAAAATTAAATAAAAAGATAAACTAATAGGCAGTGCAATCGGTAAAGACAATTTTTGCGCCTCTGCCATATCGTCCCCCACCGCTGAACCAACAGCCGCATATAAGGAACCATACATGAAAAAGCCCAACAGTAAGTAAATGGCAAAAGCAGAAAGAATTAAAAACCAATTAATATTACCCACTTCTTGCATGAGCTGAAAAGCAAAACTTTCTACTTGTTCTTGGTCTACACCTGCATTCGCATTCGCAGCAGCTACTTGCGATTCTCCAAAATCAAAACCTAAAAATAGTTGGGCACCCATAAAAATAAGCGGAAAAAGAATAGCCCATATTGCCATTTGGGTAAGCGTAACTCCTCCAATACCCAATACTTTTCCTAGCATCAATTCAAAAGGCTTTACGGAAGAAACCATTACTTCAACAATTCTATTTGTTTTTTCTTCCATAACGCCCATCATCACCTGCGTTCCATTAATGAAAACAATAAAAAAGATGATGGTTCCTAATAATCCGCCGACACCACCTAAGATAAGACCAGTCATAGAGGTGCTATCCTTATCTCCCTCTTTGATTGGTTCGGGGTCAATAGTTACTTTGCTGCGAAGTTTATCTAATTGTTCTTTGTCTAGATTGAGTTCTGCGATTTTGTAATCCCTAATTTTATCCCCAATTTTTTGCTCCAACCGAACCTTATTGGTCATGCTTAATTGATTTTCCGAGAAATAATTTATCGTAAAATCTTTTACTTCTATCCTGTTGGGTTTAGGAACGACTAAGACTCCATTGTATTCTTCCTTTTCTACTTTTTCTTTTAAATTGGCTAGGCTTTCATTAGGAAATGAAAAATATAAATCATTTTCGTCTTTTAGTACCTTGTTCATAATGCCCCCTTCATCTACAACGGCAATTTTTATTTTTTCTTCATCTTCATAAGACATAATTAGGAACATGGCGGCATAGAATAGCACAAGCCCAAGTGGAATTAATAAAGTTGTCAATATGAAAGCTCTTTTTTTGACTCTTGTTAGATATTCTCTTTGTACGATTAACCACAATTTATTCATTAGAGGTGTTTTTTAATGGAAAAATTAAAAGCAATAAAAACTTACTACTTATTGCTTCTCAATTAAGATAGTTGAGCGACTACAACTAAAATTACTGCTCAGATGGTCCAACTTTGCGAATAAATATTTCATTCAGCGTCGGTAAGATTTCATTAAACGACTGAATGTGAACACCTTTATTAATCAGATGATTTAATAACTTATTAGAGGCGCTTTCTTCGGTTACTTGTACCGTGATAGATTTTTTGCCTTGTTCGATTATTTTGTAAGAATCATCTGCTACATCCATGATTTGTAAATCGTCAGGGAGTTCGCCTGTATATTTAATTTTATATAGATTATCCTTAAATTGATTCTTAACATCTGTAACTCTTCCCTCTAATACTTTTTGTCCTTGATTAATCAGGACAATGTGTTCACAAATCTCTTCCACTTGTTCCATACGATGCGTTGAGAATATAATACTCGTGCCGTTTTGATGCATTTCATCAATCTCAGATTTTATTAAGTTCGTATTAACTGGGTCTAATCCAGAGAAAGGCTCATCTAAGATTAATAATTTTGGTTGGTGAACGACTGTTGCAATAAATTGGATTTTTTGCTGCATTCCTTTTGATAATTCTTCAATTTTTTTGTCCCACCAATTTTCTATATTAAATTTTTCAAACCAATGATTAATCTGTTCCTTAGCTTTTTCTTTACTTAAACCTTTCAATTGCGCTAAATACAAGAGTTGCTCGCCGACTTTCATTTTTTTATAAAGTCCACGTTCTTCTGGCATATAACCAATTTGACTAGGATGGTTGCTATTGAGCTTTTCGCCATCTAGTAAAACAGTACCAGAATCAGCGCCTGTAATGGTGGTAATAATTCGGATGAGCGAGGTTTTTCCTGCTCCATTTGGTCCTAATAAACCAAAAATACTGCCTTTGGGAACGTCAAAGCTGACATTGTTCACGGCAGTATGTTTGTCATAGGTTTTAATTACATTTTCTAATCGTAGAATTGACATTCGTAGGTGTTTAACAGGTTACGAGTTTTCTGTATCGCTTTGTTAGTTAATCGTTTGAAAACTCGATTTAATTTATTCTGCTGACAATAATCCTAAAAATAGCATAAAGCCTCCATTTAATTCTATGGATGTCTATTTTTTTTATACTAAGAACTGATACAATAGTAAATATACATTCTTCTACTTGTTGGCTACCCATCCTCTTCGAGGTTCACAAACAGCGTTTGTTCATCCTTCTGCAGCGTTGAAAAGCCTCGTCGATAGCTTGGGCTATCCTTAGCCGCCCATCCACTCCGTGGTTCAAAGCTTACGCTTTTCATGCCTTGCATAAAGAAAAAATAACTTCGCATAAAAACGTAATTTATTAATGTATCAGTCCTGAGAACTTTTGAGGTTGTATTTTTGTATTCTTTTAGGATTTAATAACAACAAAAATATTAATTATTAAAAATGGATATTACCGTAACAGAATTAAAAGAAAAATTAGACAAAGGAGCATCATTTGTATTCATTGATGTAAGAGAAGACTACGAATACGAAGAATTTAATTTAGGTGCAAAATTGATTCCTTTAGGAGATGTGATGGATGCCGTGGATGATTTAGAAGAACATAAAGAAGATGAAATTGTTGTGCATTGTCGGTCAGGTGCAAGAAGTGGAAAAGCACAAGAAATTCTAGAAATGCACGGATTTGAAAATGTACGGAATTTAGAAGGTGGTGTATTGGCTTGGATAGAAAAATATGGCTACTAGCAGGTAGCACATGCTTTAGCCTGTTGAGTTAAAAAATCTTTAGATTTTTAAGTCATTCCGAAGAAAAAGCTTAAAGACTTACTATACAAAACAGGCTGAAGCATGACTCCCAATTAAAGAAAATTCAATACTTCTTCCAGCATTGCCTCTGGTGCTTCCTCTGCTATAAAATGCCCGCTATCTATCGCTTTTCCCTGTACATTGACTGCTTTTGTTCGCCAAATTTTCAGTATATCCTGTTTTTGATAAGCAGGATTTTTAGCGCCCCATAACTTTAATACAGGACATTGAATGCGTTTATCAAAATCGGCTCGGTCGTGAACCAAATCAATGGTCGCACCTGCCCGATAATCCTCACAAGAAGCATGCAAAGTAGCTGTATCTTTAACGGTTTTGCTATAAGCGGCAATAGATTCGGGCGTACAAGCACCCGATGCTGCTAAAGGACCAAAGATGGCTTTCTCCATAAAATCGGAACTATTGCCTATCAGCATTTCAGGTAAAGGATAAGGTTGAATCAAAAAGAACCAGTGCCAATAATTAGTAGCAAATGCTTGGTCGGTGTTATCGTATAACCATAAAGTTGGTAGAATATCTAAGAGGACTAATTTTTCTACTTTTTGAGGATAATCCAATGCCATTCTGTGGGAAACTCTTGCCCCTCTATCATGTCCAATGACTTTAAAGGTATCAAATCCTAATGCTTGCATGACTTCTACTTGGTCTTTTGCCATCGCTCTTTTGGAATAGGGATAGTGCGTTTTATCCGTTTTGGGTTTACTACTATCTCCATAACCTCTTAAATCAGTAGCGACAACCGTAAATTTTTTTGCTAATATCGGAGCAACTTTATGCCACATGACATGACTTTGTGGGTAGCCGTGTACGAGCAGTAGGGAAGGGCCTTGACCTCCTATGACTAGGTTTATTTCTGCCTCAGCTGTCTTTATTTTTTTATTATTGAAACCAGGAAAAAAAGTAGACGTTTTCATGTTTATATTAAATTTGTTAAGTAATGCGGATTGATTAATCGGGTAAAATTTTTAGCTTGAATTTTTTCGATAGTTTTCGCCAAAAAATCAATGCATAGCACCCGCTACGGATTTATTTTTTGGTAAAAAATAGCGGAAAAAGGCTGCTAAAAA
>CALLVC010000110.1 GCA_938010785.1 uncultured Saprospiraceae bacterium | reverse complement strand
AGAATAAGCTAAGGATAAATCTCTTTGATTAGCTGTTGCTTTGGTAGGGATGACCTCAATTTTTCCTGGTCTTCCGTCAAAATGATAGGCTAATGCTTCTTCTTTTAATGACTTTTTACTCATGATTTTGGTTTTGATTTTGGTCTCTAATTTTAAGTATGAAATCCTTTTAAACTGTATTACCGTTATTTTTAAATAAGGTTGGCAAAGGTAGGTGGTTCAATAATAGAAAAGTAGTTTGAAGCTTTTAAATATTTGTAAAAAACGTTTTTTATAAGATGCCCAATAAAAAAAGAATTAAGAAAATTAGATTCTCACCCTAAAGGAGAAGAAATTATATATGCTTTGAAGATTTAAATAAGGTTGGTCATATTCAATAGTTTATTGGTCGAAATATTTAAGTCTCATAAGCTTAAGATAGAAGAAATTTGTTAATTCAATTTGATAGGGTTTTCCTATAAAATTAAAAAAAGCAACCATTCTCACCTTTTTGAACCACAAAAGGCACAAAGTTCACAAAAGAAAGTCACAAAAGTTTTTATTTTTTCTTTTGTGTTCTTTTATGTCCTTTGTGGTTCAAAATATTTTTCAATTAGATGTCCTTAAAAAACAAAAAATCCGTTGAGACAGTAGCCCAACGGATTTTTTATTTTAGAAATAAGAGAATAAGAAAAATCAATTCTTAATCAACTCATATTTATACTCTGCCGCATTCAGAATCTTTAAATTAATCGTGTAATTTCCTGCTTCGGAAATTGGAATATTGGCACCATCAATTTGAAGCCGACCATTTGAATCATTATCACCGAGTAAAAAAACATTATCATCATTTGCTCGGAAAATGATGTCTCCTGCCGATAAATCTGTGGTAACTGTCAACCAGTTATTTTCTTCATCGTAAGTGAAATCAATATCGTCATTTCCACCAGCAGCACTTCCAGCGACCCCCATAAAAGTAGGTTCTATAGAGTAGTTCAGTGCATTGATATTACATTTCAGAAAGTAAACACCTGCGACACCACCGATTGGAATATCATTCCCAATTCCAGCGGCATCTAGATTGCCATCAGGTTCTTCATCACCCCAATTGACATCCCAACTTGGACCATCTGTAAATTTGAATACGGCATCATCCAATCCGAAATAATTAAAGCCTTCGTATTTTTTATTACTGTTTATAGAGAAAATAACATTCTTCTGTGTGGAAGGGTCCCATTCTTGATAATCCCCCGGCAAATGTAATTTTGGAAAGATAATAATTACCTCATACAAAGTTAATGTTACAGGAAGGGATTCCGAAATTAAAGGGTCTACTTCCTCACTCACAGTAGCGACGATACGAATTTCCATATCTAAAGCTTCTGCTTCTGGCAAACCTTGTGAGAATAACAAACTATTTAATCCACCAACGGTCATGCCATTCATTGCCAAACCATTTATTTGACCTAGCGAAATAGGGTTTGAGAAATTATTACCAACTAGGTCAATTTGTGCCTCATAAGTAACCGCTGCGGAGTATCCAAAATCGGCTGCGGTCCACGTAAGCGAAGGGATGGCGTTGTTTTCTTCTTCTTCTATAAAGACTAAAGTCGTATTGGCAGAAGGCCCTGTAATAGCTGGTGGTGCGCCTAATTGTACAACAGAATTGATGTTATCTAAAGAAGTTGAATCTGTACAGGAAGTACCATAAAGTCCTATAAGAAAAAGTAAAGGAATATATTTTTTAAACATAACTTATGTTTTATTATTTTGCTATTTACTATTCTTTATCAAAAAAAGATTAGAATTAGCAAGATGTTTTCCCCCTCTCTGGAGGGGGCTAGGGGGAGGAATTACTAGATAATTGTTGATTTCCACCCCCCAACCCCCGCCAGCGGGGGAGAAGACTCTTGCAAATTTTAAGCTATCGTTTCATTAGAATAAATTGAAACAAATATGAAATTTAGTTTTTGTTAGAGGGATTGTCTAATACCCAGGATTCTGCGTTAAATTTGGATTCGACCCAATATCCGATGATGGAATAGGGTAGAGGTCAAATTTTGGGTCTACAGGGCGACCGTCAGGTACGCCACCTTTCCAAGGCCACATATAATCGCCGTCACTGAATTGCCCAAAACGGATTAAATCTGTTCGACGATGGCATTCCCAGTATAATTCTCTTGCTCTTTCATCTAAAATAAAATCTAGGGTCATTTCTCCATCTCCAATGTTACCAGAGGGGTCTTTGAATGCTCTTGTTCTAACTTCATTCACATAGTTCAATGCTGTTCCTCTGTCTCCACCAGTACCACCTCTTAAAACTGCTTCTGCGTACATCAGATAAATATCAGCTAAACGGAACATTGGAAAATCCGTATCTGGAAAAGTTAAGTCAGAACCGTTTTCGCCTGTAGAAGTCTTATTTTGAAATTTCACTACGGCATACCCTTCTGTAAATTGGGAGATGTCAAAAATATCTAAAGACTGTCCTTCGGTGAAGAAGATTTCTCTATTATCCGAACTAGGTCTGGATATAGCGTAAGTAATATCTGGACGGTTTAGATATAATTTTACCGTATAATTGCCTGCTTCTGGAATTGTTATCGAATTACCTCCCTCTTCTAAAATGGAATTTCCGGTGTCGCCTAATACTGGTCCGCCGCCTTTGGTCGCAAATGCTAAACTACCAGCTGCAAGGTTTCCTGTATATTCCCATAAATCTTCGGCAGCATTATAGGTTAAATCTGTAGTGTCTGCACTAATAGCACTTCCAATAATACCAAAAGAAACAGGCTCTACGCTGTAAGGAATACTGTTTCCATTGATGCTGACAGCTATTCTATAATAACCACCTGCTGGAATTTCTATGTTTGCGCCATTAGGGTCTAAAAATCC
>CALLVC010000109.1 GCA_938010785.1 uncultured Saprospiraceae bacterium | reverse complement strand
CCAATCAACTGCACATCATAATGAATCATGTTCCACGTAATCTCTCCTCCCGCTGCCAACCAGCTATTTTGCCAAGTTGCTTGACCTCCTTCTATAGTGATATAACCCTTTTTTGTATTTCCTGCTAGATTTCTATCGTGGTCAGTTGCAGTTACTGATATAGATGAATTTGTAGAGAAACGACGAGCAGTTTCTTTAACTACTGCAAAAGCTTCTGGTAATAATTCCCTTAAGATGTCTTCCAAGTGCTTATCTCGCTCTTTGGCAATTTCATCCATTTGCTTAAAAAGACTTTCTTTTTCATAAAGGTTTTCTTCTACTTTAGCTTGATCTTTCAAAGATTGGATGTCTTCATCAATGCCTGCTAAATGTTCTTTGATGCGTCCTCTAAATTCTAAGGTCTTATTTCTTAGTTGGTCGTGGCTAAGATTTTGCAGTTTGGCAAATTCCTCATTTGTCTGGTCCACAAAAGGCATATAATGTGCCTCATCTCTATCGTACTTTGTGCCAAATAATTTTTTAATAAACTTAAACATGAGTCGTTATTATTACTTTTATAATTGGATAAAAATAATTGTATTCTTATCGTAGTTAAATTCTATTTTCTACTCGAAAACGCAAAGATAACAAGTATCTGTATGTAACGTTTGAAAGGGAAGCTTAATATCGGATAAATGGTTGCATAATTTATACCAATGCAAGATTTTGGTCTTTTTTATGACAGAATGGCGGAGAAATTAGAAAGGTGAGGTAAGGTTGGCAGTTTGTTGGTTTTTTAGATGTCTTCAAATTGAATGTCTATATATAATTCAGACAATGGAATTGCTACATTTATACAAGGAATTTCTAAAATATCTTCCATTTGGCTTAATGCAGTGTAGACCCATTTCCCATTTTGCATTTTTTGATAAAATTCTACTGCACAAGCATATTGAGAAATAAGTACGTATTGTTTTAAGGAAGCAATTCGTTGATATTTAAAAAATTTCCCTGTTTTATCATATTTAGCTGTAGAATTAGAAAGTACCTCTACAATTAATTCAGGATGTCTCACTACTAATGTATCTAATTTATCATCTTCGTGACAAGTGACTACAATATCAGGATAAACTCCTTTTTTCTTTGGCGCATCTACTTCTGTAATTACGTTTTCATGAAACAAGCGGCAACCGTTTTTTCTTAACTGCGGAATATTAGCATTTAAAAGAAAATTAGTAACTATCGTATTATGATTTTTAGTTGTTGCCTCAACGGGAATAATCATTCCATCGTGGAATTCATTGCGTACTTCGGATGTTTGCTCAATTGCTATATATTCTTCAAAAGAATATCGTTTGGAATATTTTCTTGCTAAAGACATATTTTGAGTTTTTTCAAAAATAAGAAAAAAATAGCATTAAAAAAATCCTAAATTCTCGAAGCCTAAAAACGAAAATAGGTTTTATTCGTTTCTTTTATAAGAAAACCCTTTCACATTTACGGACTGTTTGAAAATTATTTTCTTTTTAATATGAAAAATTTATTTATCCTTCTTCTTTTATCCTTTTCTATTACTGTATTTGGACAAACTTTCCAACAACCTACTACAGGACCAGGAAGTGCAACCTATCAACACGATTCTGTCCTTTTCCACAACTATGCGGAGGATGCAGATGGCTTTTGGTTATTTGAACCTGCCTTGCCGACACCTAAAGAAACGAATCTAATTGTCTTTATTCACGGCTATGGCGGTTATAACCCTATGATTTACGGTCAATGGATTAAGCATTTGGTGCGGAAAGGGAACACAGTAATTTATCCTCGCTATCAGAAAACCGTATTTTCTCCTAGTCCCAATAAATTTTCTCCGAATGTAGTTACTGGAATTAGAAATGCGATAAAAACAATTGAATTGAGTACTACTCATATTCCTACTAATAGTGAGTCACTATGTATTGTTGGTCATTCTTATGGTGGAATCTTAGGTGCGGAAATTACGGTTAATTGGGAAAATTATGATATTCCAAAGCCAAAAGGAATTTTTCTCTGTGCACCGGGTACTGGGCCTTTTAAAGCAGCAAGACTAGAAGATTATGCGGCGATGCCCGCAGATGTGAAATTGCTAGTGATGGTTAATGAGAATGATTATATTGTTGGAGATGAGATGGGGGTTAAAATATTTGAAACGGCAGTTAATACGCCTTATCGAAATTTAATCCGACAAGCATCTGATAATGCTAATGGTATTTCTGCGGGACATAACGAGACTTATTGCGTTGATGAAGCATTTGATTCGGGACACCTTAATTATACCGCTAAAAAAGCATTGCGCATTACCAAAACAAATGCAGTGGATTATTATGGTTACTGGAAATTATTTGATGGATTGATTGATTGTAGTCGAAATGGACAAAATTGTGAATATGCTTTTGGGGATACTAGCCAACAGAGAAATTTAGGAATGCTTGTAGAAGGAAGTGAAGTGAAAGAATTGACTGTTATTACTCCGAAGCCAAGTCAAATTTCTGCGAAGGAATGAGTGAGGTTTTTAGCGTAATATGATAATAATTACTTTTAAATATTTCAATTCCCAATCATAATAGTACTAATAGCTGTTTCTGGAGAAAGGCTCATATCTTCTAACTCTATTAGAGTGCCATGAAAAACATTTAAATCTACAAATCCATCAATACCTTTGACTGACCCTTTGTTTCCGTATTGCCAAAAATCCCATTTTTTTTGAGATAATAAAGTAGGTTCAACGGTATTATAACGGGCCATCCAGATTGGATAATCTTGAAAATTATTCAATAAATATTGGAAGTATAATTTTTGATTGGTATAAATAATAGGGCGAATCTTGTAGTGGTTTTCAACTAAGTCTAGCCAAGTTTGTAGTTGGGCAATAATTTCTTTTTTGCTTAAATTGTTTGTTACTTCAAAATCTAAAACTGGTGGCAGGTCACCAAAATCCATATCAACGGACTTTATAAAATTAGTAGCTTGGGCCTCGGCTGATAAATTAGGATGGAAAAAATGATAGGCGCCTCTTTTTATATCGACTCTTTTTAATTCTTCCCAGTTTTGAGTGAAGCAATTGTCTTTAAATTCTCTACCTTCAGTCGCCTTAATAAAAGCGAAGTCTATTTTTTGAGTCGCAACGGTATCCCAGTTGATTTCTACTTGGTGGTGAGAAACATCTATTCCATGTACAGCATAGCCCGCTAATCGCTCCGTAGGGCGATTACAACTGCATAATAGCAGGCAAAATGATACAATGGAAAAATAATATTTCATGGGTATTTATAACCGCGGACTAAATTATTAGTTTGATTCAATCAGGTAATATATCCTTCTTATAACGAATTTAGTAGCTAAAATAATGCCTTTGTAGGAGGGAAAATCATTATTTAGTAACTTTGTTCCGTTTTCTCATAGACGGATAAATTAAGAAAATCCCCTATTTTTTGCTTAAAATTATTTTATAAAAATAATGATATGTTTTGATGGAGTCAATATTTACTACTTTTTTAACATTAGGTTTTGAGCATATTTCTGATATAAAAGCTTACGACCATATTTTATTTCTAGTGGCATTATGTGCTATTTATCGCTTAACGGAATGGAAGAAAGTGCTACTTTTAGTAACTGCTTTTACTATTGGTCATTCGATTACTTTAGCATTGGCGGCATTAGATGTCATTTCTTTTTCTACTAAAATTGTAGAATTTTTAATTCCCGTTACGATTTTAATTACTAGTCTTTTCAACGTGATGAAGACAGAGACGACGGTGGGAGAATCAGCAGTTTTTAATAAAAAGATTACTATCAATTATCTTTTTGCCTTATTTTTTGGAACTATTCACGGAATGGGTTTTTCTAATTTTTTGCGCTCGACTATTATGCCTGGTGAGGAAGATACCTTGATTTCTCAATTATTGGCTTTTAATATTGGTGTGGAATTAGGACAGTTGATGATAGTAGCTATTATTTTAGCGATGGCTTTTTTAGCACTCAATATTTTTAAGGTAAAGCAAAGAGAATGGAATTTATTTGTGTCAGG